>CAYRUW010000207.1:0-213 GCA_964427465.1 uncultured Diaminobutyricimonas sp. | reverse complement strand
ATCAGCTTCTTCGGCGTGGCGACCGTGATCATCGTCTGGGGGGCGATCCCGTTCGTGGCATTCACGGTTTATGCGGGGCTCACCCAGATTCCAGCCGAAATCGTCGAGGCAGCGCAGCTCGATGGGGCGAGCGCCGGGCAGAGATTCCGCCTGATCACTCTGCCGTACTTGCGGTCGATTTTCTTGATCGTCACGATCCTGCAGGTGATCTGG
>CAYRUW010000206.1:1693-3454 GCA_964427465.1 uncultured Diaminobutyricimonas sp. | reverse complement strand
CGAACCTGAGCGGCAGATCATGTTCCGCGTGCCGTGGGTCGACGACGAAGGCAAGGTACGGGTCAATCGCGGGTTCCGGGTGCAGTTCAACTCGGCACTCGGACCCTACAAGGGCGGCCTCAGATTCCACCCGAGCGTGAACCTCGGAATCATCAAGTTCCTCGGCTTCGAACAGATCTTGAAGAACGCACTCACCGGTCAAGGCATCGGCGGCGCGAAAGGCGGCTCGGATTTCGACCCGCACGGCCGCAGCGACCAAGAGGTGATGCGGTTCTCGCAATCGTTCATGAATGAGCTCTACCGGCACCTCGGCGAGCACACCGACGTGCCGGCCGGCGACATCGGCGTCGGCTCGCGCGAGATCGGCTACCTGTTCGGCCAGTACCGCAAACTCACCAATCGGCACGAGTCCGGAATGTTCACCGGCAAGAGCGTGCTCTGGGGCGGCGCGGAGACGCGCACCGAGGCCACCGGCTACGGCACTGTCTTCTTCACCGAGGAGATGCTCGCCTTGCGCGGGGACAGTGTCGCCGGCAAGACCGCGACCGTCTCCGGTTCGGGCAACGTCGCGATCTACACGATCCAGAAGGTGCAGCAACTGGGCGGGCGCGTGGTCACCGCATCCGACTCGTCGGGCTACGTGCTCGACAAGGCCGGTATCGACCTCGACCTGCTGCGCGAGGTCAAAGAGGTCGAACGCGGCCGCATCTCCGACTATGCCGCGCGCCGCGACTCGGCCGAATTCATCCCTGGCGGCAACGTCTGGGAGGTGCCCTGCGAGCTGGCTTTCCCGAGCGCGACCCAGAATGAACTCGACGGGCCCGATGCGGACCTGCTCATCGGCAATGGCGTGATCGCGGTTGCCGAAGGCGCAAACATGCCCTGCACGCCGGATGCCGTTGCCGCGTTCCACAAGGCGGGCGTGCTTTTCGGACCAGGCAAGGCGGCGAACGCGGGCGGCGTGGCAACCTCGGCACTCGAGATGAGCCAGAACGCGTCCAGGCAGCGCTGGGGCTTCGAGCAGAGCGAGCACAAGCTGCGCGAGATCATGCGCGACGTGCACCGCGCGGCGCACACTGCGGCGGAACGATACGGCCACCCCGGCGACTACGTCGTCGGCGCGAATGCCGCCGGTTTCGTGCGGGTCGCCGAGGCGATGCTCGCGCAAGGCCTGATCTGACGCGGATTCGGGTGAGACTACACTCGTGACATGGTCGAGCGGTCCCTGAAACGCGTGCGCACCCGTCACTTCCAGCAGGCCAAGGAGTCGGGGATCAAGATCACCGGCCTGACCAGCTACGACCAACTGAGCGCGTCGATCTTCGACGCCGCCGGGATCGACTTCTTGCTCGTAGGCGATTCCGCGGGCAACACCGTGCTCGGCTACGACACGACGTTGCCGGTGACGATCGACGAACTGATTCCGCTCACCCGAGCGGTCGCCGGCGCAGCATCGCGGGCGTTCGTGGTCGCGGACATGCCCTTCGGCTCGTATGAGACCGGGCCGGACGAAGCGCTGCACTCGGCATTCCGGTTCATGAAGGAGACCCAGGCCCACGCGGTGAAACTCGAGGGCGGCGTGCGCAGCGCAGAGCAGATCCGCCGGATCGTCGAAGCCGGGATTCCGGTCATGGCGCACATCGGGTTCACCCCGCAAAGCGAGCACGGTCTCGGCGGGCACATGATTCAGGGCAGGGGCGAGAAGCTCGACCAATTGCTCGCCGACGCGCACGCGGTGCAGGATGCGGGAGCGTTCGCGGT
>CAYRUW010000206.1:0-1593 GCA_964427465.1 uncultured Diaminobutyricimonas sp. | reverse complement strand
TCGGGCGCATACCCGGGGCCCGAGCACAGCTACGAAGACTGAACCCGCCCTTGTCCGTGAACTAGCGGCGGCCCTCCGCTTCCTCTTCTTCTGCCCACTGCCGGGCGCGCTCCCTCGCGATCTCGGGAGACCGTTCCGCCTCCTCGCGCGTCGCGTAAGGCCCGTCCCGATCGGAGCCGAGCGACTGCGGCCCCTCTTCGACCCGGCCGGTCTTGTGGTTGTACCACCATTCGGTCATGGTCACCTCCCGTTGAACAGGGTCCCGGCCGGCAGCCTGCCGGTCGGCGGAACCTCCTAGCATTAACGCTATGCCCCGAGACGAGCACGGACACCTGGTTCCAGGACGGGTCTCACCCGGCAGGAAGGTTCCGGCCCGGATCCCGCGCCCGGAGTACGTCGGCAAGCCCGCTCCCCGCCCATACGCCGGCACCGACGTGTATTCGGCCGAAACGATCGAACTGATCCGCGAACGCGGCCGGATCGCCGCCGGCGCGGTCGAAGCCGTCGGAGCGGCGCTCGTCCCGGGAATCACGACAGACGATCTGGATCGGATCGCCCACGAATACCTCCTCGAACGCGACGCCTACCCCTCGACGCTCGGCTACCGCGGCTTCCCCAAGTCGTGTTGCACGTCGCTCAACGAGGTGGTGTGCCATGGCATCCCCGACGACACCGTGCTCGTCGATGGCGACATCGTGAACATCGACGTGACCGCCTACAAGAACGGTGTGCACGGCGATCTCAACAAGACGTTCGTGGTCGGCACTGCCGCGCCCGAGGTGGCCGACCTCGTGGATCGGACCCGGGAGGCGCTCGCGCGCGGGATCAGGGCGGTCGCGCCCGGAAGGCAGATCAATGTGATCGGGCGGGCGATCCAATCGTATGCGGCACGATTCGGCTACGGCGTGGTGCGCGAGTTCACCGGGCACGGCGTGGGCGACGCATTCCACACCGGTCTGGTCATTCCGCACTACGACGCCGCACCGCACTACGACACGGTCATGCGTGCCGGAATGGTGTTCACGATCGAACCGATGCTCACACTCGGCACGCACGAGTGGGACCTCTGGGACGATGGCTGGACGGTCACGACCAAAGACAAACGCTGGACCGCCCAGTTCGAGCACACCCTCGTCGTGACCGAGAGCGGCGCGGAGATACTCACACTGCCCTGAACCACCGGCAAGACCGAGAGATGCCGGCCTTGCCCTTCACCGAGGAGCTTCGGATGACAGCAGCGGTCGGCATCGATATCGGCGGAACCGGCATCAAGGGTGCGATTGTGGACGTGCAAACCGGCGAGCTGGTGAGCAAGCGGCGAAAACTCGCGACCCCGGCCGGTGGCTCCCCCGCCGACATCGTCTCCGCAGTGGTCGGGCTCATCGCCGAACTCGACCCGGACCCGGAACTGCCGGTTGGCGTATGCTTCCCGGCGATCGTGAGAGACGGCCGAACCATGTCGGCGGCGAATGTTTCCGAGGAATGGGTGGGCCTCGCGGCCGAGGAGCTTTTCGAATCGGCCATCGGTCGCGACATCCACTTCGTCAACGATGCGGATGCGGCCGGGCACGCCGAAGTGCGCTACGGCGCGGC
>CAYRUW010000205.1:0-3498 GCA_964427465.1 uncultured Diaminobutyricimonas sp. | reverse complement strand
GCGGCCTCGGCCACGGCGCGCGCCTCGCGCTCGCTCACGTCGGGTCCTCCCGTGTGGCCCGAGTGCTGTCCGGCCGTTGCGGGACGTTCGGTGCTGGTCTGAGTGCTCATTGCAAACCTCATTCCCAGTGGGTCTGCAAGTGGGAGACCCACCGACTTGCGCAGATGCTAAGCCGGGAGGAGCGCGTCCGGCCGAAAGCATGGCGGAAAGGGCAACGCGAACGCCGAATTGTGGTCACGCATTGTGGACAAGCACAGTCAGGTTCGCCTGGCCGACGCTAGCTCCAGTGCGCGTCTGCGCCCTGCCGGGACATTTGCGGCCGTACGCCGGGGCGCAAATGTCCCAAACGGGCGCACAAGTCTCTGACTTACAGGACAGGCCCCACCCAGTCATCGGGACGGCTCGGCACGCGCCCTCCTGCCACCGGATGCGACGAGTGCGAACACCATGAGCACGACGACTGCGAGCCATGCGGCCACGCCGATCCACACCCACACTGCGGCGAGCGCCGGCATGAACCCGAAGTCGATCGCGCGGCCCAGGGTCACCGACGCAACCGCATACATGCCGAGCGGGAACACCACGCTCCACAGCTTCGGCTCGTACTGCCAGGAGTAGCCGCGCACGAAATACCGCCACAAACCGAACAGCACGAGCATGGGGATGAACCAACTGCCGAACGACCAGAGCATGACCGAGAACCCAGACACGAACGGCCGGATCTCGGTCAGCAGCGGCGTGGACGCGACCACGCTCGTGTCGAGGATGCCGGCCGCAGCACGCACGCTGATCGCCGTCGCACCCATGAGGATCCAGTAGGCGGGACCCATCTCCACGGGCGTGGTCTCGATCAGGAACAGCCGCAAGAAGATGATCACGACGAGGATCAGGTAGAGCACACAGCCCACGCCCCAGAACAGCACGGCACCGACCCCGAGCACCTCCCGGCCGAGGGCCCACGGCAACTGCGGGGCGAGCGCGGTGGCGAGCACTGCAACGGATTGCGTGCCGACCACCCAGACAAGCCAAGCCCCGTTGATCTCCCGCAGCAGCGGACGGTTTCCTGCGAGCACGATCGAGCAGAACAGTCCGTAGGTGAGTACGAGCCAGACCAGGAAGGCGGCAACGCCGAGCACCAGGGAAACAACCCACAGCCCGTGCGCGAGCAGGGCGGTGGCGAGCACGTTCGTGCCCGCCACGAGGGTGAAGAAGCTCACCGCCGAACTCGGCGCCTTCAGCGACTGGCCGAATCGCCGCGGAAAGCGCACCGCGCGAATCGTGTACGCCGCGAGCAGAACGACGAACGCGAGGACCGTGCACCACAGCAGCACTTGTGCCACGATGCCATGGCCGAGCAGCCGAGCGCCTATCGAGACGATGCCGGTCGCCATGACCGCAGCGAAGTATCCGGGATCGAGGGTGGCGATCCAGCGGCTCGCAGCTCGCGCAGGGAGCGGCTCCGGTTCGGGCTCCGGCGGGCGGGCGCCGGCCTGCCCGGTGAGCGCTTCGCTCACGGGAGCGCCCTCGAGCATTCAGCCGCGGCCGACCGGGTCACCGTTGCCTCGCCTTCTGCGGCGGCGGATGGGCGGCGCGCGCCCAGCCCGGGCGCGGCTTGCGGGCACCCAGATACCGATCCCGGGAGCGGTATACGACGTAGGGACGGAACAGATAGCCGATCGGTGCCGAGAGCACGTGCACGAGTCGTGTGAACGGCCAGACCGCGAACAGCGCGGTCGCCGAGAGCACATGCAACTGGAACGCGAGCGGCACGGCTGCCATGAGCCCGGGTTCCGGCTGGAACAGCAGCAGGCTGCGAATCCAGGGCGAGATGGTGCCACGGTATTCGTAGCCGGCACCGAGCACCTGGTGCTGCACGGTCGCGATCGCGCCGAAGGCGATCGTGCCGGCCAGCAGCACGTACATGAGCACGTCCATGCCTGTCGTCACCCGGAACATCCGCTTGAGTGTGCCGCGCCGGAACAGCAGCAAAGCCAGGCCCGCGATCGTGAGCGCGGCGGCGATCGAGCCACCCCAGGTCGCCAGCAGGTGGTAGGCGTGCTCGTCGATGCCGAAGAACGCGGTCCACTCGCGTGGAATCAGCAGCCCGATCACGTGGCCTGCGAAGACCATGAGGATGCCGTAGTGGAACAACGGCGAACCCCAGGCGAGCAGGCGGGAACCGTAGGTCTGGCTGGCCCGCGACGTCCAGCCGAACTTGTCGTACCGGTAGCGGATGACGTGGCCGACCAGGAAGGTGACGATCGCCGCGTAAGGCAGGACGACCCAGAGCACGATCTCCAGCGGGGTCATGCCCGCACCTCCTCGTGTGCCGCCCCGGCGGGGGCGAACGGTCTCAAATTGCCGAGCAGGTTCATGCCGACGGTCTCTGCCGGCGGGCCCTCGTTCACGAGCTTCCGGTAGCGCTCGCGGGTTTCGTCGTCGATGTCCGGCAGCGACAGGCAAATAGCGTCGACGACATTCGAGTAGGGGCTTTCGAAGGTCTCGAGTCCGGCGCGCAGCACTTCGATGCCGTCGCGGTGCGATGAGAGCAGGTCCGCGGCGATCTGGGAACCGGAAGCCGCCGAGAACTCGAGCACCATCGGCAGGTAGTCGGGCAGCTCTTGCGTCGTCGCCTCCCAGCCGGCGGCACGGTACGCCTCACGGAAGCGCACGAGTGCCATGCCGCGTCTGCGCGTGTCGCCTGCCCCGTAGTAGGTCAGGTACAGGCAGCACTTGCGCTTCATGTCGAAGATTCCGGTGAAATGCGCCTCGAGCTCGCGTTGGCCCAGTCGGTCCGCCCAGTCCAGGAACGCCCCGAATGAGAGTCTCAGCTTCTCCGGCAGGCCGGCCACCGCCGCCGCAACGGCGGGGAAGGCGGCCCGGCGTCCGGAGTCGGGGTAGTCGAGCAGGATCGAGGCTGCCATGTGCGCTATCGCACGCTGTTGGGCCGTGAGCGGGACCGCTGTCGTCGTACGCGGCGGGCTCACCCTCTTGCGGATCACGCCGGGCTCCCCGCCTCATGCGGCGGCGGCATCTTGCCGTTCGTGATGCCCCGTGGGATGCCTTCGAGCAGGTTCGGCCGGCCGTTCGGGGTGTTCTTGGAGCCGAGCAGGTTCCCCATCGCGTGGAAACGTTCGACGGTTGCCGCGGACGGCGTACCCGGCTTGCGACCCGACTTGTTGCCAAGGTACTCCGGACCGCCCATGCCGGGTCCGCCGTCGGTGTCGAGCGAGCACGCCAGATCTTCCAAGTCGCGTGCCGACTCGACGTGCGCCTTCGGGATCACGTAGCGCTCTTCGTATTTCGCGATCGCCAGCAACCGGTACATGGCCTGCATCTCGTCGCCGGTCATCCCGACCGACTGGGCGATCCCCTCGTCGGGCTCGTCGCCGAGGTTGATATCGCGCATGTACGAACGCATTGCGGCGAGCTTGCGAAGCGACGCCTCGAGCGGTACCACGTCGCCCGCGGTGAACAGGCCCGCGAGGTATTCGACGG
>CAYRUW010000204.1:0-3532 GCA_964427465.1 uncultured Diaminobutyricimonas sp. | reverse complement strand
AGCGCAGGAACTGGTAGCGCTCGCCGTTGCGCTCGTACTCGATCTCGACGTTGCGCTCGAATGCGTTGTCCATGCCGAACACGTCCGCGATCACCGAGTGGTCGATCACGAGCTCGGCGGGCGCGAGCGGGTTGATCTTCTTCGGGTCGCCGCCGAGGTCGGCGACCGCTTCGCGCATCGTGGCCAAGTCGACGATGCACGGCACACCGGTAAAGTCCTGCAGCAGGACGCGCGCCGGGGTGAATTGAATCTCGGTGTCGGGCTCTGCCGCCGGATCCCAGGAGGCGAGGGCCTGGATCTGCTGCTTCGTAACGTTCTTGCCGTCTTCGTTGCGCAGCAGGTTCTCCAGCAGCACCTTCAGACTGAACGGGAGGCGTTCATACCCCGGGACCTGATCGATCCGGTACACCTCATAGTCGGTCCCGCCGACCCGTAGCGAACTCTTGGAATCGAAGCTGTTGACGTTGGACACGGCCCTCTCCCTTGCTGAACCGGGCTTTCATCTTCACCCGCTTGCCTGAACAACTTCCAGCAAGGCAAGCCTAAGCCCAGCAATCCATGATTTATCTTGATGTCAAGATAGTTTAGCGCTCGCCGGCAGGGTTCTCCGTGACCGCCGCGCGGGCATACACGGCACGCACGAGCAGCCACGTCACCCACAGCATGGCCGCGTACATGGGCACTCCCATGAGCAGCTTGGTGCCGGCGAGCCATGCGGTCGCGGTCTGCGAAGCCACCGGATCCGACGCGAGCGCAGTGAAATACAGCGGCAATTGCACGGCCAGACGCAACGCGAAGAAGCACATCCACAGCACGGTGGCCACCAGTGCAATACGCAGCTTTGCGCGATCCTCCCGCCACCGGCCGCCCTCGCTCGCGAGCAGGCCGGCGATCACCCCGATCAGTGGACGGCGCACCGCCAGGCTTGCCGCGAGCACGACCAGCCAGATGCCGTTCACGAAGAAGCCGATCACGAAATTGTCTTCGGCGCGTCCGGTGAGCAATGCGAGCGCAGCCGAAACGGCGATTCCGAGCATCCCGGCGACCGCCGGCATCGCCGGCGAACGAGAAAGCAACCGCACGAGAATGAATGCCGCTGCCACACCAACCGGGATTAGCACGGACGGCAACAGATCCCCGGTGAGCGTGTACACGATCAGGAAGGTCAGCCCAGGCAGGATCGACTCGACGAGGCCGCGCACTCCGCCGACGGCTGCGAGCAGGGCAGCGCCGCTCGGAGTCTCGCCCGGGGCTACTCTCGCGAAGCCCGTGCGGGCGAGAGCGCCGGAAACGGCCTCGGCGACACCGGGTGTCTCGCGGCCGGGCTCTTGCTCGGCGGGCACCATCAACCCCGCGGCTGCGGTTGCTTGGCCGTCGAACCGCTCGAAGGCATGTGCAACGGGATCAGGTCACGAGGTGGCATGGGCGAATTCCCACGCACCACGACGATGCTGCGGAACAATTCCTCGATCTTCGCCGCGGCCTCCGAGTCGACGACGCCCTCACCGGCGATGACGCCGCGCAAGAACCAGCGAGGGCCATCGACGCCGACGAAACGGGCCAATCGCGTGCCGGCAGGCTTGTCCCCCGCGGTGACCGGGATCTCGGCGAGGATCTCCGGCCCGAACGGTCCGTCGTGGAGCTTGGTGTTGCCGCCTTGCTTGTGAATCTGGTCGACGATCTGCTCGCGGATCTCCTGCCACAAACCGAAGGATCGCGGCGCCGCGAACGGCTGCACTTGAAGCGTGGAGCCGGCGTAATCGAGTCCGACGGCCACGACGCGCTTGGTGCCCTCCTCGACCTCGAGTCGCAAGTGCAATTCAGGCCGCGGCACGATCTTCACGCCGCCGAGATCGACGTACGGGCGTACCGCGTTCGCTTCGCTCTCGTCGAGCGGGCCGGCAGTGGCCCGGTCGGCGGGAGCCGACTTCGGCTGACCGTCAGTCTTCGCACCCTCTGCCTGGTCTGGCTCAGTGTCACTCATCCGGCGGCTCCTGCCTTCTGCGATCCGTATCCCGTCGAACCGAACCCGCCGTCTCCGCGAGCGCTGCCCGGCAATCTTTCCACTTGCACGAACCTCGCCCGGGCGACTGGCAGTACAACAAGCTGGGCGATCCGGTCGCCGATCTCGACAGAATACGTCACGGACCGGTCCGTGTTGAGCAAAGTCACCCGGATCTCACCGCGGTAGCCCGCGTCGATCGTGCCCGGGCTGTTCACGATCGTGATTCCGTGCCTTGCCGCGAGCCCGCTTCGCGGCACCACGAACGCCGCGAACCCGTCGGGCAGCGCTATCGAGACTCCGGTGCCCACCGTCGCACGCTCGCCCGGCCCCAGCTCCGTGGCTTCGGACGCGACCAGATCCGCGCCCGCGTCGCCCGGGTGTGCGTACAGGGGCGTGTGACCGCCGCTAATGAGCACCTCTACGGTTTCCGCCACGCAACGAGGCTAATACATGGTCGAATGTAAATATGGTCTATCGCGAGCGCTTGTGGCCCCCGGCCTGGCTCCACGTCGTAACCCTGCTCATCGTCCCCGCCGGGATGCTCGTGCTGTTGCCGGTCAACCTCGTGGTCGCAATCGTGGTGCCGATCGTCGTATATGCGGCGTTGACGGTTTCGCTCATCGCGACAGCGCCCGTGATCGAGATCGACCGGGAAGGACTGCGAGCCGGACGCGCCGTGCTGCCGGCCTCCAATGTAGGCGCGGCCACGCCGCTGCGCGGCGAAGCCGCACGCGATGCCTTAGGGCCGGGCCTCGACGCGCGCGCCTGGCTCATGATCCGGGGATGGATCGCACCGGTCGTGCGCATCGGCGTCGAAGACGACCGTGACCCTGCGCCCTATTGGATACTCTCCACCCGCAGGCCCGAAGAAATCGTCGCGGCGCTCGATCAGCTCAGGCCGCGCACTCCTGACAAATAGGACCGAGCTTCTCCTCGTGATCCAGTTGCGAACGATGCTTCACGAGGAAGCAACTCACACACGTGAATTCGTCGGCCTGGGGCGGAAGCACGACGACATCGAGGTCGACATCCGCCAGATCCTGACCGGCCATCTCGAAGCTGCCCGGGTTGTCGGCGTCGTCGACGTCTACGACTCCCGACATCTTGTCGGGAACGCGCTCTTGCAACGCCTGGATCGACTCGGTGTCCTCATCGGTCTTTCGCGGTGCGTCGTAGTCGGTTGCCATTCCCATCCACTTCTCGAGGTGCTCTTGCCAGATCGGCCGCCATATTGTGCAACAAACGATTCGTAATAGCAAACCATCGCGGCGATCCTGGCCGGATCACTTTCGGTCAACTTTCGGCACGCCCAGGACATTCCCGCAAACCCCATCCGGATCGTGGCATTCTTGCCGCAATGCGCTTGTGGCCGGAGGTGTGAAGCATGCAGGATTTGCGGGTGGTCGGAGCCGAAGAAGGCGCGCTCCTGCTCGCCTCCGACCGCGGCGAGAGATTCCGGGTCCGAGTGGACGATTCACTGCATTCGCACGTTCGCAAAGCAACCCCACAGCCCCGCGGTGGCAACCG
>CAYRUW010000203.1:2375-3534 GCA_964427465.1 uncultured Diaminobutyricimonas sp. | reverse complement strand
GCCGCCGTAGATCGCGGCCACCGCGGTCGGCCGGTTCCGTGCGGCGAGGGCGAGGTCTTCGCTGACTTGCACCGCGAGTTCGCGCGTGGGTACGACGACGAGCGCTTGCACCCCCGGTTCCGGCTCGGGGCCGAGACGCTGGATGAGCGGGAGCCCGAAACCGAAGGTCTTGCCCGTGCCGGTCTTGGCCTGGCCGATGATGTCCTGCCCGGAGAGCGCGAGCGGAATCGTCTGCACCTGGATCGGGAACGGTTCGGTTATGCCCTTCTGGGCGAGGGAGTCGACGATGTCGTCGTCGATGGAAAGATCGCGGAATGTCAAGAATGGACGCCTGTCTGAAGTCGTAAGCAGGCCCAGTTTACCGGGCAACTTGCGGCGGCCTCCTGCCGGGCGCGATCCGGGTTTGCCCGCACGCCTCTAAACTTGGGGCGTGGTCAGTTGGTTCCGGCGTGCTCGCGAACGGATCGAGGTACCCCGGCTGACCCCGCGGTCCGACCAGCGGGCGACCGAGCGGGTCGACCTCGCCGAGCTCACGCCCACGCTCGAGGAATTCCTCGCGTTGTCCGCGTATTTGCAATTGAGCTTCTTCGAATCGCTCGGCGACGCGGTGTCGCAAGCACCGACGACCCAGGCGAAGTCGGTCGTGGCGCGAGTGGCCGGTCGCACTCTCGACAAGCACGAGAAGCTGGCTGCCGAGATCGCCCGGCTCGGCGACGACCCCGTCGACGTGATGCAGCCTTTCGTCGAGGCCGTGGAACGCTTCCGGCTCGCCACGCACGGCGCCGAATGGCACGAGACCTTGCTCACGTGCTACATCACGACCGGTTTCCTCGACGAGTTCTTCGTGCGACTCGGCGCGGGCCTGCGAGGCGAGGCGGGCGAGCGCGCTGTCGCGATCCTGAAAGCGGATTCGGGCGCCGACGAACTCGTCTCGTTGCTGCAGGCAGGCATCGACGCCGATGCCAAACTCGCATCCCGCTTGGCGATGTGGGGGCGCCGCCTCGTCGGCGACACGATGCTCGTCGCCCGTTCGGCGCTCGTGATGGGAGCCGATCAGGATTCCGACGAGGCCCGGATCGAGCCCGTGTTCACCGAACTCATCGCCATGCACACCCGTCGGATGGATGTGCTCGGCCTGACCGCCTGAACCGGCGCTGAC
>CAYRUW010000203.1:0-2275 GCA_964427465.1 uncultured Diaminobutyricimonas sp. | reverse complement strand
CTGACCGCCTGAACCGGCGCTGACGGGCCGATGCGGCTGACCGGCCCGAGGCCCGCCGGCAAGTCAGCTCGCCGCTGCCGGCATCCGGTCGGCTGAGCGCGCGGTCACGCCTTGCGGGCGAGCAAGCGCTGCAGCATCCGCGCGTCGTCGGATTCGCGACGCCGGGGCAGCAGCGCGGCGAGCAGCACGGATGCGACGATCGCCGCGCCGATGCTCGCAACCCAGATCCAGCCGCCGTCGAAGCTCAGTCCTGCCCAGACGAGCGCCGCCCACACGGCGGCCGTGACCGAGCCCGCTACCCCGGGAACCAGGAGCACCCCGTACTTGTGCCGGCCCGGAATCGTGTAGCGCGCCACCAGTCCGATGCCGGTGCCGATGACGGTCACATAGAGCAGTTCCATCAGGCGACGAACCCGACCCGGCGCGACTCTTCGGAGCCGATCTCGACATACGCGAGCGTCGACGTCGGCACGAGAAAAATACGGCCCTTCTCGTCGGCGAGCCGGAGCACGGGCGCGCCCGACTCGAGCACATCGAGCACGATCTTCTCGACCTCCGCGGGCGTCTGCGAGGATTCGAGGCTGATTTCCCGGGCGCTGTTGCTGATGCCGATGCGAATGTCCACGAGCCAAGGCTACGACAACCGGCGGGCGGCGGATGTCGTTCCCGGCCGATACGGTGGCCGCGTGACCGCAGACCGATTCGTGCGCGCCGAGCCGGCCGGCCGGGCGCCCGTGCAGCTGGACGAGTCGCAGCGCAAAGCGACCGGGCTCGCCGACGACGTACACGCGGCCGTGATCGGTGCTCCGGGAACCGGCAAGACGACGACCCTCGTCGAGACGGTCGCCGAGCGCGTGCTCGGGCGTGGCTGGGCGAGCGACGAGTTGCTCGTGCTCGCGCCGACCAGGCATTCCGCAACGCTCTTGCGCGACCGGCTCGCGGTGCGGCTCGGCGTCGTCACGCTGGGACCGCTCGCGCGCACCCCGGCGTCGTTCGCGTTCGAGATCGTGCGCCGCGCGGCCGTGCGCGCGGGCAACGCCCCGCCCACACTGCTCACAGGCGGCGACCAGGACTTGCTGATCCGCCAGTTGCTTGAGGGTCATCTGGAAGACGATTCCGGTCCGGACTGGCCGGACCATCTGGGTCCCGAGGTGCGCATGCTTGCGTCATTCCGCACCGAAATGCGCGAACTGATGATGCGCGCGACCGAGCACGGGATCGCCCCCGAACGGCTCGCGGCGCTTGGTAGGCGATCGGATCGGGCCGAGTGGGTGGCCGCGGCCGAGTTCATCGCCGAATACCAAGCGGTGATCGCCGCACACCGCGAGCAACTCGATCCGGCCGAAATGCTCGCCTTCGCGGCCGCCGTCGTCGCGCGCGGCGAAGACGAGTCGGTCCAGAGGTTGCGGCTCGTACTCGTCGACGATGCTCAAGAGCTGACCGAGTCGGCGCTTGCGCTGCTTCGGGCACTCGCCGCGAACGGCACGCGCGTACTCGTGTTCGGCGATCCGGATGTCGCGGCGAACGCCTTCCGTGGTGGGGAACCCGACGCCCTGGGCCGACTCGGGGCCGTGCTCGGCTCCACAGACGCCCAGACCCTGTATCTGAGCCGGAGCTATCGGCAGGGCCCGGCGTTGCGCGCGCTCACCGCATCCGTCGTCCAGCGGATCGGGACCGCGGCCGCGGGTGGCCAGCGGGCCGCGCGTGCGTCCGGCGAAGGCGAAGATCGGCTGCTGATCGCCCAGGCTCCGACGAGTGCGAAACAGTTCGCCGCGATCGCGGGAGAGTTCCGCGAGGCGCACTTGCGGCGTCGCGTGCCATGGCGGCGGATGGCGGTGATCGTGCGCAGCGGGGCCCACGTCGCGTCCGCAGCGAAATGGCTGGGGCTGTGCGACGTGCCAGCTCGCACTGCGGGCGCGGGCACGGCCTTGGGCGACGATCGGGCAGCACGCGCCTTGCTCGCGCTCGTCGACTGCGGGATCGGCCGCAGTGAGCTCACCGAACAGCGGGCGGTCGAGTTGCTGCTTTCCCCCTTCGGCGGCCTCGACCGGCTCGGATTGCGCAGGCTCCGGCTGGCACTGCGGGCCGAGGAGATCGCCGGGGGCGGGTCGCGTCCGGCGGGGGAACTGCTCGTCGAGGCGCTGGCGGCGCCCGGCCGGTTCGCAACCGTCGACCCCCGGATCGGCCGATCGGCCGCGCGGATGGCCCAAATGCTCTCGGAACTGCGCGAGAAGGCTGCTGACCGGGCATCGATCGAGGAACTGCTCTGGCACGC
>CAYRUW010000202.1:0-3566 GCA_964427465.1 uncultured Diaminobutyricimonas sp. | reverse complement strand
GATCGGCAGACCATGCTCTTGCGCATACACGATCGCCTTGTCGCGCGTGAGCGCGAGGTCGCGCACCGGGGCGATGCTCGACAGGTCCGGTCCGAGTGCCGCGACCGCGGCCTCGAAGCGCACCTGATCGTTGCCCTTGCCCGTGCAGCCATGCGCGACGCTATCGGCGCCGAGTTCGCGGGCGACGCGCACGAGATGGCGCGCGATGAGCGGGCGGCTGAGCGCAGAGACGAGCGGATACCGCTTCTGATAGAGCGCGTTCGCCTTGAGCGCCGGCATGAGGAAATCCTCGGCAAACTCGTCCTTCGCATCCACCACCACCGACTCGACCGCGCCGCAGTCGAGCGCACGCTGGCGGATATCGGCCATGTCTTCGCCGCCCTGACCGACATCGACGGCCAGTGCCACGACCTCCTTGCCAGTGGCATCCTTCAACCAGCCGATACCCACCGAGGTGTCGAGCCCGCCCGAGTATGCCAGGACGACGCGATCTGCCATGGTGCTCCTTGTTCTTGTGGATCTGTTCGAGTCTATTCGGACGATGCCCTGGGTCAGCGCCGGGGTTTCGATACGCCCGCTGCGCGGGCTACTCAACCCGCGGGATACGCCCGCTGCGCGGGCTACTCAACCCGCGGGATACGCCCGCTGCGCGAGCTACTCAACCCGCGGTGGGTCGGCGCGCTCGAGCAGCCAGGCCAGCAGCGCCTTCTGGGCATGCAGCCGGTTCTCCGCTTCATCCCAGATCACGCTTTGGGGACCGTCTATCACAGCGGCGTCGACCTCGTAGCCCCGGTAGGCCGGCAGGCAGTGCAAGAAGATCGCATCCGGCTTCGCAACCGACATGAGCCCCACGTCGACGCGGTACTCGCCGAAGACGCTCACACGCAGTTCCTTCTCGTCTTCCTTGCCCATCGACACCCAAGTGTCGGTGACGACCACATCCGCGTCTGCGACCGCCGCCCGGGCGTCCGCGAACAATGCGACCGAACCGCCGGTGCCGGATGCGATCCGCTCGGCGTCGGCGACGAACGTGGGCGCCGGCGCGAACGAAGTCGGGCTCGCGATCCGCACGTGCATCCCCGCGGTCGCACCCGCGAGCAGATAAGACTGGGCCATGTTGCTCGCCCCGTCGCCGAGGAAAGCGACCGTAAGCCCTTTCAGCTCGCCCTTGTGCTCGCGGATCGTGAGCAGGTCGGCCAAGAGCTGGCACGGGTGGAAATCGTCGCTGAGCGCATTCACGACCGGCACTGTCGTGCCCTCGGCCATTTGCTCGAGACCGGACTGCTCGTAAGTTCGCCACACAATCGCGGAGACCATCCGCTCTAGCACCCGGGCCGTGTCGGCCGGGGTCTCCTTGCCGCCGAGCTGACTGCTCGAACTCGACACGATCAGTGCAGTGCCGCCCAGGTCGGCGATTCCGACCGCGAAGCTCACGCGAGTGCGCGTGGAAGTCTTGTCGAAGATCACGGCCACCGTCTGCGGTCCGGCCAGCGGCCGGAGCGCGAACCGGTCGGTCTTGAGTCTGGCTGCGAGGTCGAGAATCTCTGCCTGCTCGGCTGGGGTGATGTCGTCGTCGCGCAAGAAGTGCCGGGTCACGCTGCCTCCAGGGCCGTCTTGAAACGGGCGATGAACTCGCCGATCTCCTCGTCGCCGATGGTGAGCGGCGGGGCGATCCGAACGCTCGACTCGTTCGCCGCGTTGACGATGAGCCCCGCATCCAGCGCCAGGCTCGTGAGTTGTGCTGCGACCGGCTCGGCAAGGCCGATGCCCAGCAGCAGGCCACGGCCGCGGACCTCGGCCACGAGCGGGGAGCCCAGGCCGAGAATCGCATGCTTCAATTGCTCGCCCCGTCGTCTCGCGTTCTCGACGAGGCCGGAGCGCTCGATCTCGGTCAGCACCGCGAGCGAAGCGGCCGTGCCCAAGGGGTTCCCGCTGTAGGTACTGCCATGCTGTCCAGGCAACAGCAGATCGCCGGCCTCGCCGAAGGTCACGAGCGCGCCGATCGGGAAGCCGCCGCCCATGCCTTTCGCGATCGTCATCGCATCCGGCACGATGCCGTGGTGCTGGAACGCGAACCAATCGCCAGTGCGGGCGATACCGGTCTGGATCTCGTCGAGGATCAGTAGCGCGCCGTGCTCACGCGTGAGCTCGCGCGCCCGTTCGAGGAAACCCGCCGGCAGTTCCACGACGCCGGCCTCGCCCTTGATCGGCTCGACGAACAACGCTGCGACCTCGTCGTCGATCGCCGCCTCCAGAGCTTCGATCGTCGAATCGATGTGCTCCACGCCCGGCACGAGCGGCTCGAACGGGTCACGCAAAACCGGCTTGCCGGTGAGCGTGAGCGAACCCATGGTCCGGCCGTGGAATCCGTTCCGCAAAGCGATCGTCTTCGTCCGCCCGCTGCGCCTGGCGAGCTTGAATGCCGCCTCGATCGCTTCTGCGCCCGAGTTGCAGAAATAGACCCGACCGCTCTCGCCTGCGCCGCTCACCTGCAGGATGCGTTCGGCCAGTTCGATCTGCGGACGACTCGCGAAGTAGTTGGAGATGTGCACGAGCTTTGCTGCCTGGTCGCTGAGTGCATTCACGAGTGCCGGATGCGCGTGACCGAGTGCGTTCACGGCGATGCCGGCCAGGAAGTCGAGGTACTTGTTGCCCGCGACGTCCCACACCCACGCGCCCTCGCCGCGTTCGAGCACGCGCAGAGGAGGCGGCACGGAACGCATCATGGCGGCCGAGTGCCGGGGGGCGAGCTCCTCGATGCCGGGGTTGCCGGTCATGCGACCACCTCCGTTCCGACGCCTTTCTGGGTGAAAATCTCGAGCAGGATCGAGTGCGGTTGCCTGCCGTCGATGATCGCGGCCTTCTCGACGCCCCCGTCGACGGCCTCGAGGCACGCGGTCATTTTCGGGATCATCCCCGACTCGAGTCGGGGCAAGAGCTTGCGGAGTTCGGCGGCGTCGATCTGCTCGACGAGCGAGTTACGGTCGGGCCAATCCCGGTAGAGCCCGGTCACATCGGTGAGGATCACGAGTTTCGCTGCGCCGAGCGCAACCGCTAGTGCGGCCGCTGCCGAGTCCGCGTTGATGTTCAAGGACTGACCCAGGTCGTCTTCGTTCGGCGCGATCGATGAGACCACCGGGATGCGGCCAGCCTCGATCAAGGAACGCACCGGCTCGGGGTCCACGTCGACCACGTCGCCCACGAGCCCGATATCCACTTGCTCGCCGTCGACCGTGATCGCGCGCTTGCGCGCACGGAACAGCCCCGCATCCTCACCGGAGACCGCGGAGGCCAGCGGACCGTGCTCGTTCACGAGGCTCACCAGTTCCCGGCTCACCTGGCCGGTGAGCACCATCCGCACCACTTCCATCGCTTCGGGCGTGGTCACCCGGTATCCGCCCGCGAACTCGCTCGGGATGCCGAGCCGGTCGAGCATCGACGTGATCTGCGGCCCGCCGCCGTGCACGACGACCGGTTTGATGCCGACGTGCCGCAAATACACCATGTCTTCGGCGAAAGAGTGCTTGAGCTCGTCATCGACCATTGCGTTGCCGCCGAACTTGACC
>CAYRUW010000201.1:0-3613 GCA_964427465.1 uncultured Diaminobutyricimonas sp. | reverse complement strand
ACATGAACTTGCCGGGCATGGAGGTGAGCCCGCTCTACTGCCTGACCGACCATCGGGTCAACGAGATCGTCTTCAAAGATGTCGCGATCCCCAGTGGCACGCTGCTCGGCGAGAAGAACAAGGGCTTTTACCACATGGCCCTCGCGCTCAATTTCGAGCGATCCGGTGTCGAACGGCCCGGCAGATTCATGGCGGAACTCGAGGGACTCGTCGAGCATGCCCGGGAGACCGGCCGGTGGTCGGATCCGGGGGTTCGCGCCAAGTGCGGCGAACTGGCTGCGCTGATCGCCGCGTGGCGGCAGATGGCGTGGCGCGTGGCCTGGCTGCAGGCCGGCGGTGCCATGCCGACCTGGGAGGCTTCAGCGGCCGAGTTGTATCGCAAGCTGATCAACCCGCTCATGGGCGACGTGGTTCTCGAAGTCATGGGGCACGAGGCGCTGCTGAACGGGCGGGACGAGGCCGCGCCGCACAGCGGCCACTACGAGTACCTGATGCGCGAGTCCTTCAACAATCACGGCCAGGGCGGGCGACTGGTGACGCGCAACGTCATCGCGCGACGTGGCCTGAAGCTTCCGAAGTCATGACCTCGCGAAGCGCACCTAGTCGACCACCAAGGAGGACAACGTGATGGAAATCGCCACACTCGTGGATGATGAGAAGACGGCGCTGCTCAAAATGGCCAGGAGTTTCTTCGCCGAGCAAGTGGCCGAGCAGAAGCAGAGCGCACCCCAAGACGGCGCGGCCCGGGCGGGGGCCTGGGCGAGCCTGGCCGAGCTCGGGCTGCTAGGACTCGCGATATCGGCCGAACGCGGCGGATCCGACGGGACCGCGGTCGACCTCGGCCTGGTTCAGCTCGCGCTCGGCGAGAACGGCAGCGACTTGCCGTATGCGGCGGCCATGGCAACCGCCCTCGGGCTTTCGGCGATCGGAACCCCCGAAGTCGATGAAGTGCTCGGCGAGCATGTCAGCGGCGGAGCGCTGCTCGTGCCGATCCTGAAGACCGCTTCGGAAGCCTTGGGCCTGGGCTCCTCGCCTTGGGTCGACACCCTGGCCAGTGCCGCGGAGCCGTTGCCGGTCAAGGCGATCGGTTTCAGCGACGGCGCGGACCCGCAGATCTCGGTTCACGACGCGAATGCCGATTCCTGGCGATCGCCGGTGACTATCGCGCCGGCTCCCGGCCGGATTCCGCAATGGGATGCGTCCGGGTCGGTATTGGCTTCGGGGCCTCTGGCCGAATCGGTGAGCGCACGCGTGATTGCGCTGCACCGGGTGCTCAACGTCGTCGATCTCGTCGGCGGTGCGCGCTGGATGTTCGATACGGCGGATCAGTACTCGCGCCAGCGCGTGCAGTTCGGGCATCCGATCGGCTCCTACCAAGGACTGCAACACGTGCTCGTGGAGATGATCTCCGTGATCGAGGCCGCGGAATTGCTCGCACTCAGCGCCTTGGACCACTGGGGCGACGACGATCGGGAGTTCTTCGACGCGAGCGCGGCGACAACGGCGTTCGCGCGGCGCAAGATTCCCGACGTCATCCGGGCGTGCTACGAGGTGCTCGGGGGCGTCGGGTTCATGGAAGAGCACGAAGTCAATCGCTACAACCGTCTGATGCTGCCGAAGATCGCAGCGCTCGGCACGGTTGCCGAAGTGAATGAGTCCGTGGCAAGCACGATCAGGAGTTCGCAGTGGCTATGACATCGATCGATGAGTTCGTGTTCGATCCGGCTCGGCCAAGGCCCGAGTTCTCGGAAGAGGGCGAGCCCTTCTGGCGCTACTTGCAAGCCGGCGAGTTGCGCATTCAATACTGCACGGCGTGCGAAACACCGCGGCACCCGCCGCAATTGCCGTGCCCTGTTTGTGGCAGCACCGACTCCGAATGGCGGCTTGTTCCGACGACGGGCTCGGTCTACACCTACACGACCGTGTACCGGGCGCCGACGGAGGCGTTCCGCCGCTTCGTGCCCTATGTGCTCGCGGTCGTCGAAATGGACGGCAGCGGGGTTCGCATTCTCGGCAACATCCTCGGCCCGGCAAGCGAAGACGTCCACATCGGTCAGCGGGTCTCGCTCGCGATCGACGAGATCGACCCGGAACTGAGCCTGTTCCACTTCGTGGTCGACGGCGCCGAGAGCCGAGACGACGCCTCAGCGGTCTGAGCGATACGAAAGGGAAGATTTCATTGATCACCAAGGAACGACGAGACCTCCGGAAGGCGCTCGAGAACGCTGCGATCGTCGGAACCTACACGACCGAGCAGGGCGACCTCCCGGGCCGGTCGACGCTGGATCTGCAATTCGAGTCGGTCGTCGGGGCGCTGCGCGACGGTGGACTGGACCGCCATGACATGGACGGCATCGCGGGTGGCCGGAGCATCACAGCCAGTGCCACCAACGCCTATGCCGGAAGGTGGTCCGAGTTGCTCGGAACGCCGATTCGCTTTGCGGACACGGTCGACGCCGCTGCCGGCGGCCACAGCGGCCACATCCTGCATGCGGCCCTGGCCGTCTCGTCGGGGCTCGCGAACGTGGTCGCTGTCATCGGCGGTGGATCGCGGGGCGGGGATCGGCATGCCGCGGTCAAGCGCATGGCGAGTGCTCACGGCGAGTTCGACACGTCGTGGGGTTCCATCGTGCCGTCGTGGTTCGCGATGGTCGCACGCAGGCACATGCACGAATTCGGCACGACCTCGGAACAGCTCGCGGCGGTCTCGGTGGCGACGAGGGCCTGGGCGAGCATGAACCCCGACGCCATCATGCGCAAACCGATCACGATCGACGATGTCGTGAACTCGAGGATGATCTCCGATCCGCTGCACTTGCTCGACTGCTGCCTCGTGAACGATGGCGCAGGGGCGTTGATCGTCACGTCCATGGAACGGGCGCGCGACTTGTGCGAACAGCCGATTTCGATTCTCGGGGGCGCCGAAGAGTATTCGTTCCGCGGCTACACCGGTGTGGGCCATGACTGGATGTCCTCCGGCGCAGCACACACGGGGCCCACCGCTCTGGCGATGGCGGGGCTCAAGCACAGCGACGTCGATCTGCTCGAACTCTACGATTGCTTCACCATCACGGTCGTGCGCGAGCTCGAGGATCTCGGATTCTGCAAGAAGGGCGAGGGCGGCGCGTTCGTCGAGGACGGCAAGCTCGGCCCGGGCGGCTCGCTGCCGATGAACACGCACGGCGGCGGCCTCTCGTGGGGCCACTCGTTCTCGGGCTTGGCGCACGCGATCGAGGCGGTCCGCCAATTGCAGGGCCGAGGCGGCGATCGTCAAGTATCGGGTGTGGAGACGGCGCTCGTGCACAGTCAGGGCGGTCCGCTGGCCTTGCACGGGACCGTCGTCTTGGGGAAGAGCCGATGACGCGCGCGAACGACGCTCCGGCTGAGCGTGCTCACGATTCGAGCGACGAACGCTTGCTCGAGGGGGTCCGGGTACTCGACTTCACTCGGTTCGTCGCCGGGCCGTATTGCACCATGATGCTCGCCGAACTCATAGCGCAGCTCGTACAGTCTCTGCTCAACTGGGGACTCGGCGGAGCCGCCGCCTTCGTTCTCCTGGTGGTGACGCTGGCGATCTATGCACTGCAGATCCGCCTTCTAGGCGCGCGGCGCC
>CAYRUW010000200.1:0-3616 GCA_964427465.1 uncultured Diaminobutyricimonas sp. | reverse complement strand
CCACATCACTGGGCTCATAACCCCGAATCGCACGCCGGAACTCAAGAACGTTGTCAGCACTAGTCAAGAGCGGGACTCCTTGGGGGATAGGAAGTTCGTTGCGGCGCGCCGAACACTACGCCGGGGGAGGCGTTGGACCGTTTCGGCAGCGACGTCCGCGCGTAGGGCGCGCGCGGACGTTATGGACACTAGCAGCCGCAGCGAACGTGCACACGCTCCCCATTCGGGGGTGTATGCACACCGCGAGGGCCGTCGAGCAAGAACTCAGGCGGCCGCTCGGGTGAAGTCGGGAAGCTGCGGGTCAGGCGTCTTTCGTTGCTGGCTCCGGCTCTGGTTCGGGTTCTGGATCCGCGACCGGTCCCTCATCCTGCGCGGGTGCCATGGGCACCGGAGCGGTGTGGGGTGGCGGAACTTGCGCTGCTGCGTTCGCATGATGCCGGGCGTGCCACCTGGAACCGAAGCCGAGCCTCGGTTCGATGGCCAGGCGCGCCGTCCAGGCGCTGCCCCCCGCGATCAAGAGCCAGCCGGTGGCGAAGCCGAGCGTGGTCATCACGCTCTCATCGACCGGGAGGCCGGACCGGACGAACAAGTCGAAGATGTTCGAGAGCGGTGCCGACCACCAATGGCCGCTGGAGAGCATCCCGAACAGCATGTGGGCGCCGAAGGCGAACGGCAGCACCAGCAGATACGACCAGAACGATCGCTGCCGGACCAGGAACCAGGCCGCGATTACGGCTGTGATCGCGATCGCCTGGAATGCGTATGACAGTCCTGCTCCCGCGAGACCGGCAACCTCGCCGATGCCCGTCCGGCGGTCGATGAAGGTGTGCAGGTAGGCCCACAGGCTCACCAGGCCTACAACGGCGGCGACCGCCCTGCGCCAGGTCACGCCCGGCAGCGCGAACCAGCCGAGCGCGAACGCGCCGTAGCAGATGGCAACGGCCAAGACGCTCGCCAGACGCAAGTGACCGTTGACCAGATAGATCGAATTGAGGTGATACACCACGAAGAAGGCCGACGCCCAGATGAGCACCGAGGCGCCCCAGAGCCGGATCGGATAGTTGCCGACCACGACCCGGCCGGACCGGGTCGGCTCGCGGAATGTGGCTTGTGGGGTGGCGGGCACCCCTATCGTCGAATTCACCTTCGAACTCCTTCGAGCCGTTTGGCCTGGCTCCGGCAACGGCTTGCGTCGCTGCGAGTCCGTTCCGAACAGCCGGAGACAGCCGGGTTGTACCAACGCTGCTAGAGAAGATAGCGCGGAAGCCGCACCCCCCGCTCAACCCAGAACGAGGGGCGTCCCCTGAATGGGAAAGGCGGGCCGAATAGGAAACGGCGCCGTGTTCTCGAGATGGCGCCAATCGCTTGCCATCGTAGGAACAGGCGCCGTCCACCCTGCCGAGGGGAGGTCACAACCCCGGCTCGGGGTCAGCTGAAGGCGTCTTTGACGTTCTCGCCCGCCTTCTTCAGGTTCGCCTTCGTCTGATCCGCCTTGCCTTCGGCCTCGAGGTCCTCGTTGCCGGTTGCATCACCGATGCCCTCTTTGGCCTTGCCGCCCAGATCCTGCGCGGTGTTCTCGACCTTGTCGTCGGCGCCCATGATCGGCTCCTTCCTCTCGAACAACGGTCAACCGCGAGCGTGCACCCCGAGCCTGGGAGACGCGTGAGTGCAAAGCGAGTGCGAGCGGACCCTGCGAAAACCAAGCCGATCCCTCGCCCGGCGTGGTACCTTGCGCCGGTGTCGCGAATCATCGGCATCGCCCCAGTGCTGCCCGAACACGCATCCAGCCAGGCGCAGATCACCGCGGAACTGGGCGAGATATTCGCAGCCGACGCAGCCAAGCGCGCGGTGCTGGCCCGGCTGCACGCGGGCACGCGCATCGGCACGAGGTACACGGCCTTGCCGCTTTCGGCATACCGCGACCTGAAGTCGTTCGGGCAGGCGAACGATTTGTGGATCGGCATCGGAACCGAGCTTGCAGAGCGCGCCGCGCGGCATGCGATCGTGGCGGCAGGGCTCCAGCCGCACGAGATCGACCACTTGTTCTTCACCTCCGTCACCGGGTTCTCTGCGCCGTCGATCGACGCGAGGCTGATTCCGCTGCTCCGTCTGCGCCCGGATGTGAAACGCATCCCCTCGTTCGGGCTCGGCTGCGTGGCCGGCGCGGCGGGACTGGCCAGGGTGCACGACTACTTGAAAGGCCATCCGGACGACATCGCCATGCTCATCGCGGTCGAATTGTGCTCGCTGACCGTGCAGCGCGGCGATGACTCGATCGCCAATTTCGTCGCGAGCGGGCTTTTCGGAGACGGTGCGGCCGCTGTGGTGGTCGCGGGCGAACAGCGCGCGAGACGACTGGGGATCGCCGGACCCGAGATCGTGGACACGGTGAGCAGCCTCTACCCCGACACGTCCGCGGTCATCGGCTGGGATGTTCGCGACACGGGGTTCCAGATCATGCTGAGCGCCGGAGTAGCCGACGCGATCGAAGCGAACTTCGGCCCCGAAGTGCGCGGCTTTCTCGCAAGGCACGGACTCGACGTGCCAGACATCGGGGCCTGGATCGCGCATCCCGGCGGGCCGCGGGTGCTCGAGGCGTTCGCCCGATCGCTCGAAGTCGACGACGCGGTGTTCGAGGCCAGCTGGCGCTCACTCGAGAAGGTCGGCAACCTCTCCTCCGCATCGGTCCTGCACATCCTCGCCGACGGCCTCGAGCAACCGGCGGGCACCGACGGTCTGCTGTTTGCGCTCGGGCCTGGGGTGGCGTCGGAGCTCGTGTTGCTCAAGTGGGCTGCATGATCGCGTACCTCGTGCTCATCCTGGCCACCGGCCTGGAGCGCCTGGCGGAACTCGTGATCTCGGCCCGCAACGCACGGTGGGCCTTCGCGAGGGGTGGCACCGAATTCGGCAAAGCGCATTTCCCGGCGATGGTGCTCTTGCACACGGGGCTGCTGGTAGCTGCGCCGGCAGAGGTGTTCCTGCTCGACCGGCCGTTCATACCGGCACTGGGCTGGCCGATGCTCGCGGTCGTGCTGCTCGCACAAGCAGGCCGCTATTGGATCATCGTCACCCTCGGCCGGCAGTGGAACACCCGGGTCATCGTCGTGCCCGGCGCCTCGCGGGTGCGACGCGGACCGTACCGGTACGAGTGGCTGCCGCATCCGAACTACCTGATCGTCGCAATAGAAGGAATCGCGCTGCCGCTCGTGCACACCGCGTGGATCACAGCACTCGCGTTCACGTTGCTCAACGCGATCCTGCTGCTCGGGTTCCGCATACCCGCGGAGGACCGCGCGCTAGCGTCGCTGCGCGGATGAGGCATCCGTGAGAGTCGACGTGCTCGTCGCAGGTGGGGGGCCGGTCGGGCTCGCCGCCGCGATCGAGGCACGGCTGGCAGGCCTCACCGTCGCGGTCGTCGAACCCCGTAGCGCACCTATCGACAAAGCGTGCGGTGAGGGACTGATGCCCGGCGCTCTGCCGCTGCTCGCGCGGCTCGGCGTCGATCCCGACGGACACCCCATCCGCGGCATCGGCTATCGCAGCGGCCGGTTGCGGGTCGACCACAGGTTCGAGCGGGGAGCCGGGCGCGGAGTGCGGCGCGAAGTGCTACACTCCG
>CAYRUW010000199.1:0-3618 GCA_964427465.1 uncultured Diaminobutyricimonas sp. | reverse complement strand
GGTGGCGCCGCCACCTACACCGCCGCCCTGCACCTCATGCGCACCGGGGCTGCCGGCGTGCTGGTCGGCTTCGGCGGCGGGGCTGCCTCGACCACGCGCACGTCGCTGGGCATCCACGCGCCCATGGCGACGGCGGTCGCAGATGTCGCCGGTGCCCGCCGCGATTACCTCGACGAGTCCGGCGGCCGGTATGTGCACGTGATCGCCGACGGCGGGCTGGGCACGAGTGGCGACATAGTCAAGGCCGTCTCGGTGGGTGCGGACGCGGTCATGCTCGGCTCCACCCTGGCCAGGGCGACGGACGCTCCCGGCGGCGGCTGGCACTGGGGCGCGGAAGCGCACCACCCGGAACTGCCGCGCGGGCATCGCGTGCAAGTGGGTACGATCGCCCCGCTCGAGCAGATCCTGCTGGGACCGTCGCACACGGCGGACGGGCGGGTGAACCTGATCGGCGCCTTGCGCCGGTCGATGGCCACGACCGGTTACTCGGATCTGAAAGAGTTCCAGCGAGTCGAGGTCGTCGTCGCACCGTACCGGAGCGGATAGCCGATGGGCCGGTCAGGGGTCGTCACCGGGTCGCGAGGTCTCGGTCCCGAGCAGCGCTCTTTCGCGATCGAGCAGCTCAAGCAGACCGAGCTCGACATCCTCGTGATCGGCGGCGGGATCGTGGGCGCCGGCTGTGCTCTGGATGCGGCCACACGGGGGCTGGAAACCGGGCTTCTCGAGGCGCGCGACTGGGCCTCGGGCACGTCGAGCCGATCTTCGAAACTCATCCACGGCGGCATCCGCTATCTCGAGCAACTCGACTTCGGTCTCGTGCGCGAAGCGCTCGTCGAACGCGGTCTGCTGCTGCAGCGGCTCGCGCCGCACCTGGTCAAGCCCGTGCGGTTCCTGTATCCGCTCACGGTTCCGATCGTCGAGCGGCTCTACATCGGCGCGGGCATGACCTTGTACGACCTGTTCAGCCTCACCGGTGGCCGGCCACCTGGAGTTCCGCACCACCGGCACTTGGCCAAGCGCCAGCTCAAGCGAGCGGCGCCCGGGCTCGCGGCGGGCGAGTTCGTGGGGGGCCTGGCCTATTACGACGCCCAGGTCGACGATGCCCGCTATGTCGCGACGCTCGCGCGCACGGCGAGTTTCTACGGCGCGCACGCGGCGAGCCGAGTGCGGGTCGAGGGCTTCGTGCGCGACGGCGCCCGGATCGCCGGCGTAATCGCGCACGATCTCGAATCGGGAGAACAGTTCGAGATACGAGCGAGCCAAGTGATCGACGCGACCGGTGTCTGGACGACCGACACGCAGAACATGGCGGCAGGCAACCGGCGCTTTCCCATGCGTGCCTCAAAGGGCGTGCACATCGTCGTGCCGAAAGACCGGTTCCGCTCGAAGGTCGGGCTCTTGCTGCGCACAGAGAAAAGCGTCCTGTTCGTGATCCCGTGGGGGGAGCACTGGCTAATCGGGACGACCGACACCGACTGGAACCTGGACAAGGCGCACCCCGCGGCGACTTCCGCCGACATCGAGTATTTGCTCGAGCGGGTGAATCGCGTGTTGCGCGAACGCCTCACTCGCGACGACATCGTCGGCGTGTTCGCGGGCCTGAGACCGCTGCTGGCCGGTGAGTCGGAGGAGACCTCGAAGCTCAGCCGCGAGCACGTGGTCGGGCACGCCGACCCCGGACTCGTCGTCGTCACGGGCGGAAAGTTCACCACCTACCGGGTGATGGCCAGCGACGCAGTGGATGCGGCTGTAGCGAAACTGCCGGATGCGGCGGAGATCGCCCCGAGCGCTACCGAGAACACGCCCCTGCTCGGCGCCGAGGGTTACGAGGTGGCCTGGAACAAGAGGCTCGGTATCGCGCGCCGGTCGGGACTCTCGCGGAAGTCGGTCGAGCACCTGCTGAACCGGCACGGCTCGTTCGCAGACGACATCGTGGAGCTCATCGCGGCGCGCCCGGAACTGGCGCAAGCGCTTCCGGGCGGCGGGCCCTATTTGAAAGCCGAGGTAGTCTATGCGGCCACGCACGAGGGCGCGCTGCATCTGGACGATGTGCTCGTGCGTCGCACCCGCATCGCGTTCGAGACCCGCGACCGCGGCGTGGCTGCCGCTCCAGCAGCGGCGCGGCTGATGGCGGCCGAACTCGGCTGGACAGCAGAGCGCGAGCGCGACGAGGTGGCGCGCTACCTCGAGCGAGTGCGCGCGGAGGTCGCCAGCCAGCAGGAGCCCGACGACGCATCCGCCGATCGCGTGCGCCTGAGCGCGCCCGACGCCCTGCCTGCCTCATGAGCGTTCCCGATACGCGCAAGGCTCCGAGCATGTGGCAGATCGCCCGCCGGCCTCGCTGGATCGCAGCGCTGCTGCTCGCGCTCGCCGTCGCGGCCGCGTTCGCTGCGCTCGGCAGGTGGCAGCTCGAGCGCAGCGTCGAGAGCGCGACCGTGATCGAGCAGGACTCCGAGACTCCGGTACCGCTCGCCGAGCTCGCCGACCCGCAACGAGGCGTGCTCGAATCGGAGGCGGGCCGGGTGGTCGAGGTGACGGGCACATTGGTTTCCGGCGACTACACAGTGCACACCGACCGCGAGAGCGGTGACGGGCCGTCGGCCTGGCTCGTCGGCCATCTTGCGACCGAGGACGGAGCGAGCGTGGCCGTGGCGCTCGGCTGGGCGCCGACCCCCGAGCAAGCACGGGCGGCGATACCCGAGGGCGAACCCGAGCTCGAACTCGTCGGCCGCTACCTGCCGAGCGAGGGTCCGCAGCAGTCGGATTTCGAGGCGGGGCAGCTTCGTGCCGTCTCGGTCGCGCAACTGGTCAACATGTGGCACGAGGTCGGCGACGTGTACGGCGGATACGTGGTGTCGCACGATGCGTGGCCGGGCCTCGGGGCCATCAGCAGTCCGCCGTTGGCGGCCGAGCTGGAACTGAACTGGCTCAACGTGTTCTACGCGGTCGAATGGGTGATCTTCGCGGGGTTCGCGGTGTTCTTGTGGTGGCGGCTCGTGCGGGACGTCTGGGAACGCGAGCGGACGGCCGCAGGCGGGCTCGACGAGGATGCCCGGGGCGCCGATGCGGAAGGCGCCGACGGCGAGGGCGCCGGCGCCTAGCCCGCCCCCGTCCTCGTAGACTAGAGACATGACGCCAGGGCCCCGGAAAGCCGACGTTCCCCGCATCCGCCGTACTCTCGCCGTCTACAAAGTCTCGTCGATCATCACCGGCACGTTCCTGCTGCTGCTCGTGCTCATGATGGTGCTCCGGTACGTCTTCCTCGTCGACATCGAACTCGGCGGTCCATCCGGCTTTCTCGCGCTCACGCCGAAAGACGCCATAGTCGGCGTCAACCTGTCGATCGCGATTCTCACCGTGCACGGCTGGCTGTACGTGCTCTACCTCGCGTGCGACTTCGTGCTCTGGCGACTGATGGACTGGTCGTTCGGAAGGTTCCTGTTCGTGGCGCTGGGCGGTATCGTTCCGCTGCTCTCGTTCTTCTTCGAGCGGACTGTTCCGCGCCGGGTAGAAGCCCGACTGGCTGGGCTCGAAGGCGAGCCGGTCGGAACCGGCTCGTGACCGGACATCGGCCCGTGCTGGTCGTCGACTTCGGTGCCCAGTACGCCCAGTTGATCG
>CAYRUW010000198.1:0-3626 GCA_964427465.1 uncultured Diaminobutyricimonas sp. | reverse complement strand
GGATGACCTCGTACCCGTCGGGGAGTGCGAACAACTCGGCGAGGGAGGCGCGGACGCGGCCGACGAGGTCTTTCACGGGTGCCTGCCGGTGAGACGTGCCGAACAGGCCGGCACTCTCGCTCAGCAGCTGCAGTTGTTCCGGCCGCACTTTCGACGGGCCGCAGCCGAAGCGTCCGTCGGCAGGCATGAGGTCGCTGGGGATTTTTAGCGAGGGCATGCGCACGAGTCTATGACCGTCGGCGCACGCGACCGGCGCACGCGATCGGCGCTCGCGAGGGCGGCACCGTCGAGGCCACACCGGATCATCGGGGTGCTACGGGCGCGAACGGTAGGCTATCCCGGATGCGGTGAGCGGGCTGCGTGGAGTGTCAGCGGCGGGCGATGCCGGGCACAGCGGGGGCTGGCGCGCGCTGGGAGTGCAGTCAGGAGGATCGATGACGGACTTGGTCGACACGACCGAGATGTATCTGCGCACGATCCTCGACCTCGAGGAGGAGCGCATCGTGCCGCTTCGTGCGCGAATTTCGGAGCGGCTCGGCCATTCCGGGCCTACCGTGTCGCAGACGATCGCGAGGATGGAGCGCGACGGTCTCGTGGTGGTGGAGGGCGACCGGCATCTGGCGCTCACGACCGAGGGCCGGCGCAGGGCGACCCATGTCATGCGCAAGCACCGGCTGGCCGAACGGTTGCTTGCGGACGTGATCGGACTGGACTGGGCGTACGTGCACGATGAGGCTTGCCGGTGGGAGCACGTGATGAGCGAGCAGGTCGAACGGCGTCTGCTCGAGATGCTCGATCACCCGACCGAGTCGCCGTACGGCAATCCGATTCCCGGGCTCGAGGAATTGGGCGATCCGGCGGCGGGCGACTTCATGGACGGCGTGATCAGCATGGTGCATTTCGCCGAACAGCATCCGGAGGGCGGCAGCGGCGTGATCCGGCGGCTGGCCGAGCCGGTGCAGTTCGACCCCGAACTGTTGCAACAGTTGCTCGAGGCCGGTGTCGTGCCGGGCGCGTCGGCGACGGTCTCGAAAGCGGGTTCGTATCTGGTGGTGAGTGCCAACGGTGGCGATGGCGGGCTGGAGCTTCCCATCGAGGTGGCGTCCCACATCTACATGGCTGGTTGAGGGCTGGTTTCGAGTCCGCACAGGGGGCCTGTTCAGCGTTCGGCCAGATAGCGGCGGATGTCTGGGAATGCCCTCCAAATCCGGGCCATTTACCCCTGTTTCGGGGGTACTTCGTCGTGACCTGGCCGTTACATTCGCGTAACCTCGTGGAGTCCGCATGACCTGCCGAATGGGTCGAAGAGGACCCGGATCGAGACGCCTCGACAAGCCATCTTTCGATCCGGCAAATCCACGAGAGACACGAATCGGGATGGGGCAGCAACCCTAGTGCTGCCGGGCGCGCCGGAGGACTCCCCCTTGACCTACTCAGGCACCGGCTGGAAGTCGGACGACACCAACACACCCGATGACCACGGGCGAGCACTCAGCCGCCTTTCTCAGCGCAAGGCCGCGCGATCCGAACGCAAGGCGAACGCTCAGCTCGCACGGGTCGCCGCCGCCGAAGTGGCCACCGCATCCGCTCGGAAGCCACGACCGAAGCAGCGCCGCGCGACCAAGAACCTGGTCGTGATGAGCCTTTCCGCGGGCATGATCGCGACGATCGCTTTGCCCGCATATGCGATCACCCCGGATCTGGTTTCCGAAGATCGGCAAGCCGGCGAAGCGCTCGCCGAGTTCACCCAGACCCGGGCGCAGAACGTGATCGTGCCCTCCGAGGCCGAGCCGGCCGCAGCGGTGCGCGACGAGTTCTCGGCGACGACCGAGGAGGAACTGCGTCAGAAGCGGCTCGCCGAGCAGCGGGAGCGGCAGTTGCGCGAGATGCGGCAGCGCCAAGCGCGAGTGGCCGCAGCGAGCCAGAGCGCGCCGCGCGCGGTTCCCGCATACAGCCACAGCGCGGTAGCCCAAGTCGCGCTTCGCTATCAGGGCGTACCGTACGTCTTCGGCGGGGCGAGCCCGGCCGGCTTCGATTGCTCCGGCTTCGTCAAGTACGTGTACGCGCAGTTCGGCGTGAACCTGCCGCACTCGGTGAGCCGCCAGGCGGCCATGGGCACCAGGATCTCCGCCTCATCGGCGCAAGCCGGCGATCTGGTGATCATCAACGGCGGAAGCCACATGGGGATCTACCTGGGCAACGGCCAGATGATCGACGCGCCTCGGCCCGGCAAGACCGTGCAGGTGCGCGCAATCTGGACTTCGAACCACTACTTCGTGCGCATCCCCATTTGAGTCGTGCTCGGGCCACCGGCGCGCCTGCGACAGCAGGTGCGCCGGTTCTGGTTTACCCTGTATCCGGCAGAGTCAAATGGATCAGGAGAGCCGGATGTCCGCACGATGCACCGTCCAAACCGTGGATGCGCGCGTCTTGTTCCGCATCCGGCACAGCGTTCGGCCGAGCTTGCACTGTCTCGCTCCGCTCGGTTAGGCGCGGTCGTTCGCGACTGCGCTTTTTCGTCCGCCTCCCGATCTGCACAGGCTGTGCCGCAGGTCGAATGCCTGGAAGCCGCCCAGGCCGTTTCGAGAGGCTACGGAATGCGCACACTGGTCCTGAACGCCGGATACGAACCACTCGCAGTGGTCTCGTTCAAGCGAGCGCTCGTGCTCGTCATGAATGAGAAGGCATCGATCGTGGCGAGCGACGGCGACAATCCGGTGCTGGGTTCTTCGGGCATCTGGGACCGGCCATCGGTGATCATCCTGCGCCGGTATGTGCGCGTGCCTTACGGCAAGGCGGTTCCGGTCTCCAGGCGGGGTGTGCTCCGCCGCGACGGTCACCACTGCGCGTACTGCGGTTCCTCGGCCACGACCATCGATCACGTGCTGCCGCGCTCGCGGGGCGGGTCGGACACGTGGGAGAACCTCGTCGCGTGCTGTCTGAAGTGCAACAACCTCAAGGGCGACCGCACCCCGCAGGAGATGGGGTGGACGCTCGACATCAAGCCACGGGCGCCGCATGGCGCGCATTGGCTCGTGCGCGGCGTCGAGCGTTCGCTGCCTGCCTGGGAAGAGTTCCTGGTGCCTGCGGCCTAGCGCAGAAACCGAAGTTTTTCGGGTGTGAATTCGCGCAATCCGGGCCTTTGGCCTTGCGTCTCGGCGGCATATGTAGAAACGTGGTGGGCTCGCCGTAAGCAATCGGAAGGATGTCCTGTGCTCACTCTCACCGAAACGGCAAGCACTGTAGTAAAGACGATCGTGGCGCAGAACGCGGGTGTCGAGGATGCGGGTCTGCGGATCAACGCCGACGACGCCGACACCACGAACTTTGGCGTCGCCATCTCTGCCGCCCCTGAGGTCGACGACGCGATCGTCGAGAGCGACGGCGCGCGGGTCTTCCTAGACCAGAATGCCGCGATCGCCTTGGACGACAAGGTGCTCGACGCGCAGGTCGAGGAAGACGGCTCGGTGCGTTTCGCCATCGCCAACCAGGCCTGATCCGAACAGCCCTGAGGGCCGGATGCGCCGGTGCCGAAAGGCCCGGCCGTCCGGTCCGTTTCGGCGCGCCCGGCGGGGGTCACGGGCTCGACTAAACTCTATGCGCCAGCCTCTGTAGCTCAATGGAAG
>CAYRUW010000197.1:0-3650 GCA_964427465.1 uncultured Diaminobutyricimonas sp. | reverse complement strand
GCGTATTCCGGATGCAAGGGCGCGCCGAGCTTGCGGATCACGATCGCATCCAGCGGGGCATCCAGAGTCTCGGCCACGACACCGGCAACTGGAACCCCGCCTCGTGGCAATCCCAGCACGACGGGATCGCGCTCCCGGTAGTCGGAGAGTCGCTCGGCGAGACGCCGGCCCGCTTCGACCCGGTTGGTGAACAGCATGTCGCGCCCCCTCCGTATTCAGGCTCGCGCGGCTCGTGCTACCGCGCAAGGAACGCGCGGTCTACTCAGGACTTCTTGAGCGGGATGTGTGTGTTCGCTCAGAAGGCGCACGCGGAGCTTTCCGTACCCGGCGCTCCGGCGTAGCTTCGGACTACCGCGATGGGGAGGAAAAATGCCGGCAGCAGACGAGATGCCGTCCACCATCCAGCGCTCGCCGAAGCGGGCGCAAGAGGTGTGGGCCAAAGCTCACGACTCTGCAGTGAAGACGTACGGCGAAGGCGAGCGTGCACACCGCACGGCATATTCGGCGCTCAAACACGAGTTCGAGAAGGTCGGCGACCATTGGGAGCCGAAACGCAAGCGCGGGCCGTCTGACAAGGGCGCGATGGACCGCAGCGGCGACACCGCGGGCGGCGTGGACGCGAACGCATCGAAAGAGCACCTGTACGACATCGCGAAGCGACTGGACGTGCACGGGCGATCGTCGATGTCGAAAGACGAGTTGGTTGAGGCGATCCAGAAGGCGAACGACCGCGCGAGCGCAAAGCGATAAGCGGGCGCTGCCTCCGGGGAGATCGCTCGGGCGGATCGATCCGATCTGTCCGGGCGGCTCGGGTCTTTAAGACGGGCTCCGGGCCCTATCCTGCGGACTGCGCGAGCGATGACTTCCAGCCGACCAGGGCGCGCACCGTTTCGCTCGAATCGAGCGAAAGTTCGCGCATGACATCTTCGGGCACGAAGTAGTTCACCGCGACCCAGCCGCGAACCGTCTCCGATTCGTCGTGCGCGAGTTCCCTGAGGATCTCGCAAGGCGTCGTCTCGTTGCGTGCGACGCAGCCCCGCACGCCCTCGTCCGGGTCCGCGGCCAGCGTCGCGAGCAGGTCTTCGGGCGTGTGGTGCCGGCTCGCCACGCTTTCGCGGATCTTGGGGTTCTCGTGCCGCGCGAGCAGCCGCAGCCGGCGCAGTTTGCTCTCGGTGACCGGGGGAGCGGAAGGTGCAAGGGCCATTGCTTGCTCGGCTGTGAGCATCGGCGGGGCCAACCGCTTCATGGCCGCGCGCTGCGCCGGCGTATTGAAGCGGATGCACGACATGCCTTTCAGGCTACGCCCGCATCCGGCCGCCTGGGCGGCACCGACACGGCAGGTCGAGACCGGCCGGCTCCGTTCGGGCGGGCCTACGGATGCCGGTGAACTGCCCGGAGGCCGATGAGGCGACCGCGGATAGAATCTCAACGTGGGATCGAGTGGGGCGTCCGGGGTCTCCTTCAGCGCGGCCGACCGGGTGTGGACGGTGCCGAACGTGCTCAGCATGGTCCGGCTGGCCCTAGTGCCCGTGTTCCTCGGGTTCATCCTCGCCGGGCAGGATCTGCACGCGCTCATCGTGCTCATAGTTTCGACCGTCACCGATTACCTCGACGGGTTGATCGCGCGCCGGTTCAAGCAAATCACCCGGCTAGGCCAGTTGATCGACCCGGCGGCCGACCGGTTGTTCATCTTCGCTGCGATCATCGGCCTCGCCATCCGCGATGTCGTGCCGTGGTGGTTCGTGGCGATCGTGATCGGCCGCGATCTCATGCTCGTAGTACTCGGCGTGCTGCTGGCCAATCACGGCTACGGCCCGTTGCCGGTGCACCATCTGGGCAAGGTCGCCACCTTCTGCCTGTTCTACGCCCTGCCCACGCTCATGCTCGCGCAGGCCCTGCCGCAAACGGCCGTGGTCGCCTTGCCCGTCGGCTGGGCCTTCGCGATCTGGGGCGCTTTCTTGTACTGGTGGGCGGGCGTGATCTACGCCGTGGAGACGGTGCGGGTGATTCGGCTTCCGGGGGGAGCAGGCGCCCGTGCATCGGATACTCTGGACAGCTAAGGAGGTTCACGATGGTCGATTCCCCGGGTGAGGGCCGCGACGACGCAGAGGGGCCTCGCGAGACCGACACCACGATGCACTTCAGCGAGGAGTTCGCTTCTCAGCTTGCGGCGATGCAAGGCGAACTCTCGGCCGAGGAGCAGGATGCCATCGCGGCGCTGCCCTCCGGCTCTGCTCTGCTCATCGTGCGACGCGGCCCGAACACGGGCGCGCGATTCCTGCTGGACACCGACCTCGCCATGGCGGGACGGCACCCGGATGCCGACATCTTCTTGGACGACGTGACCGTCTCCCGGCGTCACGCCGAGTTCCGCCGCCACGGCACTGCGTTCGAAGTGCGCGACCTGGGTTCCCTCAACGGAACCTACTTCGACGGTGTGCGGATCGAGAACGCGCTGCTGCACGATGGTGCAGAAGTGCAGATCGGTAAGTTCCGTCTCACGTTCTACGCATCCCGAGCGGACGTGAGCAGGGAGACGGTCCGGTAGTGGCGCGCGCATCCGCCCAGGCTGCGCAGCCCGCGACCTCCCAACTGCTCAGTATCGGACAGGTGCTCGCGCGGCTGAGTCCGGAGTTCCCGGACTTGAGTCCTTCGAAGCTGCGGTTTCTCGAGGAACGCGGCCTCGTGTCGCCGGCTCGTACCGAGTCGGGCTACCGCAAGTTCTCGCCGAAAGATGTCGACCGCTTGCGGTTCATCCTCTCGGTGCAGCGCGATCACTATGTGCCGCTAAAGGTCATCCGCGGCTATCTGGACGAACTGGATGCGGGCCGGGAGCCCAAGCTGCCGGGTGGGGCGCCTGTCGTGGTGCCTTCGATGCTGGGGGAGGGCCGGCGCTATTCGCGGGAGGATCTGATCCGCGAGGCGGGCGCGACGAGCATGCTGCTCGGCGATGCGATCTCGGCCTCGCTGATCTTGCCTGCCGACCATTACGGGGAGGACGCGCTCGCGGTGCTGCGTGCCTTGTGCGAGCTGCAGCGCAGCGGAATCGAACCGCGTCATTTGCGCGGTTTCCGGGCTGCGGCAGAGCGCGAACTGGGGCTGATCGAGAGCGCGCTAATGCCGGTCGCGCGGCGCAAGGATGCGTCGAGCCGGATGCGTGCGCTTGAGCTGGCCCGCGAGATAGCGGAGCAGCTCGAGGTCGTGCGCAGCAGCCTCATCCGTTCGGCCCTGTCGAGACTGAACCCCTGAGTTTTCGCCGCCGTTCGCCTGCGAAGCATCCGACACGCCGGGCGGGATCGCGGATGTGATTGAACTACCCGGGTGCCGTGGGTACCTTGGGAGAAGTGCCACCTTGAGGGTCAATCTCAAGTTCAAGCTGAAGGTTAGGAAGAGCCATGAGCGGGTTCGGTCCCAGTGAGAATTCGCGCTACGAACTGCTCTTCACCGACGGTCTGCCAGATGTCGACGACGCGACCGGCTTCCGCGGTGCGGTGGCCGCGAGAGCAGCAGGCATCAGCTACCGCCAACTCGACTACTGGGCCCGCACGGGGCTCGTCGAGCCCACCATCCGCAACGCTTCCGGGTCAGGATCCCAGCGTCTGTACGGCTTCCGCGACATCCTCGTGCTCAAGCTCGTCAAGCGGCTGCTC
>CAYRUW010000196.1:0-3655 GCA_964427465.1 uncultured Diaminobutyricimonas sp. | reverse complement strand
ATCGAGTTCGTAGCGGTCGAGGAGGGCAAGCACTTGTGGGTGGGCGAGAAGCAGACCTACCGCGTGCTCACCGAGATCGTCGCGCGCTTGAATCCGGCGGTGCTGCCGCTGCCCACGACGTGGCCCGTCGGGTCGTAGACCGAAAGTCCCGGCTGTTCGTGCCAGTGCCGGGTGGCACCGTACCCGCCGGGTGCAGCAGCTCGGGGCGCGGTCAGAGCGTGTTCTGGCGTGGTACGAGCACTTGGCGTACGACGATGAGCACGGCTGCCGCGACCGGGATCGCGACGAGCGCCCCGAGGATTCCCAGCAGCGTGCCGCCGATGAGCGCCGCGATGATCACGAGCACACCCGGCACTCTCACCGCCCGGTTCATGATCCGCGGAGCCAACACGTACGCCTCGACTTGCATGTACACGAGGTAGTAGATCGCGGCGGTGATGACCGTGGGGGGCGATTCGGGGTTCAGGATCCACTGCGCGAGCACGATCACGAACGAACCCGTGATCGTACCCACGAGCGGCACGAGCGAGAACAGGAACGCGATGAACGCGAACAGCGCCGGGTATTCGGCACGGATGATGCTCAGGAACACGAAGCTCAGGATGCCGTTGGTGAGCGCCAGAGTCACATCGCCCACGACCCAACGGCCCACCGCTTGGGCCACTTGCTCTGCGATGTCGACGAAACGTTCACGTCGCGACGCCGGGACCAATTGGTAGACGTTCCGTTTGAGGTTGTTGAGCGAGGCCGTGAAGTAGATGGTCAGGATCAGCACCACTATGCCGCCGAACACGCCGTTCGCGATCGCGCCGGCGGTCTGCAGCACGCCGCCGAAAATGCTCGTGATGTTGTCGCCGCTCGCCGCCCACTCCAGCGCCTGGTCTCGCAAGTCCTCCGCGGGCAGCCACGGGAAGGTGTTGTTGACCCACTGCAGCGCGGTGCCGTCGGTGAATATCTCGATCAGGTCCGGGATCTGCTGGATCAGGTTGTTCACTTGTCGTGCGATCAAGGGGGTCACCGCGAGCACGAGTCCGGTGAGCAGCCCGAGAACACCGACGAGCGCCGTGAGGATTGCCAGCCAGCGCGGGAAGCCGCGTGTCTCGAGCCAGCTGATCAGCGGATCTAGGCCAAGCGCCAGGAAGATCGCGGCACCCACATAGGTGAGCACGGTGGCGAGTTCCGCGACGGCCTGGCCGAGCGCGATCGCGACGACGACACCGAGACCCCCGAGCAGCCCGATCCGGAACGGATTCTGAAGCTTCACGCTTGTTGCGACCCCCGTCTACTCCGCCGTGACCTTCTCGGCTTGCGAAAGCACCCCTCGCAGGTTCTCCAGGTAGCCGGCGACGGCCTCCCGTTCCAGCCGCAATTGTGCGAGTCGCTCTTCGGCGTCTGCCATGAGGGCGGCACTGCGTTGCTCGGCTTCTTCGACGATCGCGCGAGCCCGCGACTCGGCGTTCGCGAGCACTTCGCGCGCGGTGTCGTCGGCCTGCTGACGCGATTGCTTGAGCAACTCTTTCGCCTGTGCCTGCGCGCTCTCCGCCTCGCGGCGGGCCTCGGTAGCGCGGGCTACCGACTCGGCTAGCTGTGCTTGTGTCTCATCGAGATACTTCTGCGTCTGCGCGACCGCCTCTTGCTGACGCGCCAGGAACTCCTTCTCGGCTTCGTCGCGACGCGTCTTGATCTCGACGTCGAGGTCGATTCGCGCTTGTTCGGCCTCGTGCATTAGCGCGGTGCGCGTCGCGTCGCTCTCGTGCGCGAGCTGGGCGCGAACCGTCTCGGATTCGCTTGCGAGCTCCGCCCGCTGCCGCTCCGCCTCGCGGGCGAGATCGGTGGTCTGCTTCTCGGCGTCGAGGGCGAGCTTTGCCCGCGCCTCTGCGATCTCTGCTTCGAGTTCCTCGCGCGACTCCTTGATCTCGCGGGCGAGCGATTCGCGCCCTTCGGCAGTCTCGGCAGCGACTTGGCTGCGCAACGCATCGGCCTCTTCCTGTGCTTGGTTGCGGGTCTTCTCCGCGTCGCGAGTGGCGTCTGCGATGATGCGCGCGCGCTCGGCCTCCAACTCGGCACGCCCGCGGCGCACCTCCTCCTCGAGCGCGGCCCGAGTCTTCTGCACGTGCTGCTCGAGCTCGGCGGTGCGAGTGGCGATCTCCCGTTCCAGGTCGGTGCGACCCTGCTCCACGTCGTGGGCGAGTTCCGCCCGAAGCCGTGAGCTCTCGTTCTCGAGGTCGGCGCGAGCCTTCTCGGTGTCCCGGGCGAGGGTCGAGGCCTCTTCGCGAGCCTGGGCCGCCTCCCGATTCGCCGCGGTTTTCAGCTCCGCAGCCTCCCGTTCGGCTTCCGCTCGCACGGCCGCCGCTTCGCGCTTGCTCGTTGCGCGCACCTCCGCCGCCTCGGTAGCAGCTGCACCGCGGGTCGCCGCCGCTTCCCGGGCAGCGTCCTGCTTGATCGTCTCGGCTTCGCGGTGCGCGCTGGCGACCAATTCGCCGGCTTGCTCCCGCGCGGCTTCGATCGTCGCGGTCGCTTGCGCGTTCGCCGCCGCTACCACCCGGTCCGCCTCCGCCGCGGCCTCGGTGCGCACGCGTTGCGCCTCGGCCTGAACGGCAGAGCGAAGCCGTTCCGCGTCGATGTCCGCTTGGCCGATGAGTCTTGTTGCTTGCTCCTCGGCGACGCGGAGCGTGTTCTCGAGCTTCGTGCCCAGTCCCGAGTAGGTCGGGCTGCCGACCTCGTCGAGTTCTGCCTGCAAGTCCTCGGCGAGCGCGCTCAGCCGCTTGATCTCCTTCGCGGATTCCGTCTTGTCGGCATTGGCCTTGATCAGCTCGCGACGCAGTTCGAAGATCGCCTGGTCTACTTCGTCCTTCTTGTAACCTCGAAGCTCGGTGCCGAAACCGGCGTCGTCTGCAGCCACGATCACTCCCTAGTAAGCGGACTTTCCGAGTGTATCCGGGCGTCGCCGCCGTGTCGCGTCCCCGGGCGCCGCCGCAAGACGTCGTGAGTCGGACTCGCCAGACATCGGGCCGTCGCCCGGCGATCCGGGCCCCCGGCCGGTCAGCGGATTCTCAGGTACCGGGCTGGTCGAGCCCAGACAGAGTCCGCTAACCTTGAGTGTCTTTGCCGCGGCCCCTGACCCGAATCGCGGGGCAGGAAGACATGGGGGATCATGAGGTCTCGAATTCGTTCCTCCTGACCCCGGTCGAAACCGGCTGCGTCGACCCAGGTTCCGGCCGGCCGATGCGAGAGGAGTGAGCGAGTGCGTTTCGTGCTGTCCATCGTCTTGTTCGCTGTTGCGCTTGTCGCGACCGGGCTCGGCATTGCGCAGCGCACCGTGTGGGCGCCGCCCGAAGAGATCACGCTGGAAGTCGAGACGCAATCTCCCGCTCCGCTGACAGTGATCGGCGGCGACGTGCTGAACGCGCACGAGGGCCGCCAGACGATCTCGATCCAGGGCGAGGGCACCGTCACGGCGGCCTACGGTCGCACGACCGATGTGCTCGCGTGGATCGGCGAGGCGAGCCACAACCGCATCGGTCACGACCCGGAGACGGGCGAGCTGACGAGTCAGGTCGTTCGCGGAACCGAGTTGGACGTGCCGCCCGTAAAAGGCTCGGATCTATGGCTTAATGACTACACGCAGGAGAATAGGCTGAGTTTCACCACCGAT
>CAYRUW010000195.1:0-3674 GCA_964427465.1 uncultured Diaminobutyricimonas sp. | reverse complement strand
ACCGACCGCGAGCAGACTCGGTTCCGTCAGGAGTACGACACGCTCAAGTCGCTCAACTTCCCCTATGTCATTCGTGCGTTCACCTTCGATGCGGTGCACAGCTCGTACACGATGGAGTTCTGCGATTCGACGCTCTACGACTACATCCAGAAGCACAACCCGACACTGACGTGGAGTCTTCGCAAGAGGATCGCTCTCCAGTTCCTCTACGGAATGAACTACCTCCACCAGAAGGGCATATTGCACCGCGACATCAGCAGGAAGAACGTGCTCATCATCGAGCACGACCTCGGCGCGGTGACGGTAAAGCTCTCTGACTTCGGGCTGCACAAGTCGCCCGAGTCGGAGTTCACCAAGATCGACTCGTCCATGAAGGGGACAGTGCTCGACCCGACGCTGGAGCGGTTCGTCGACTTCAAGCCGACCAATGACATCTATGCTGCGGGGCATGTGCTGTCGTACATCTTCACCGGTCGCTCGGGCCTGGATGTTGCGACCGGGGCGCTCCGTCACGTGATCCACAAGTGCACGGACAACGAGGTGGGCAACCGGTACCCAACCATCGCCGACCTGATCGCAGCTATCGACAACCTGGACGGCCCAAAGACCGCTCCCGCCTAGACGCCCGTCCACAGATCGGTGGCACCACAAGCATGTTCCGCTACGCCGAGCGCTTCAGGCACGATGACAATGTCCACTTCCTTGGAAATGAGAGTAGGTTGCAATGCCCGAATGGGTGCCGGGAGTCGTCGCCGTCGTTCAGCTTGTGCTCAACAGCGCCGTGGTGATTGGCGGCGCTGTGATCTGGAAGTTGTACGTCGACAACTTGAAAGCCGCGATAGGCGTGAAGGATGCGGCAATCCAAAGCGTTGAGAAGAGTCGTGACTTCTGGAAGGACAAGGCCGACGACCTTGAAAAGCGCAGCCCCGAGGTTCTAGAGAAGAGCCTGTCTGAGCGCATCGAGATACGGGATCAGGAGATCAGCCGCATCAAGGCTGATCAGGAGTTCGACAAGCTCGCCGTTCGAACACTGGAAATGGAGAAAGCCGAGCTGGAACAGGATCTCCTCCGAACCCAGGGATTCAGGGCAATGCTTGCAATCGAGGATCAACTCGACAAAGAGGCTGCCGAACAAGCGATCGAAGAGTTGCCGGACGGTGTGTTGCAAGCGCTGGCCGCAGACGAATCTCCCAAGAGGATCGAGGTCACCTACATCGGCGAGGTGGCCGTGGATAGTGGACAACTGATGGTGACCGACCCCTGCTACATAGACGACGAGTGGAAGCGAGAGCAGTTCGTTCGCGAACGCGAGACCACCGAGGAAGCGCTGTACAACTACTCCTATGACGGTGCGTGCAATGCAACTCTGAACGGGGAAGGGCACGGCCAGCTTGCATTCCAAATGGGGCACGCCGGGGCCGGAGTCGCGTTCCAGACGGCCTGGGGAGACGGCATCTACGGCGTCTATGCAGAGAAGCACGACGGGCATATCGTCCGCGTATACGTCAACGTCGGTTAGCCCCGAGCGCTCTGAGCGGCACCGGCTCGACGCGGCCCGCCTGCATGTTCGCGGAGAAGGCGGCGCGCTGCTTGCAGTAGTCCTTCCGTCTCAAGCGGGCGTACACCCGATCCGTGCTCGTGTAGCTCGCATGCCCCATAAGCCGAGACAGCTCGAACATGTCCATCCCGGCCTCTAGCGCGAGAGCGGCGAACGTGTGGCGAAGCTCGTGCTTCAACTCGCGAGGCGCAAGGCGCTAACCGAGAAGCTCAAGCAGGCGAGTCGTCGTACTCCACGAGCGGACCGTGATCTGCTGGAAGATCGGCAACCCCATGAACTTCGTGATCCGCGTCTTCCGCGCTTGCGCGGCATCCCGCGAGAAGTACACGGCATCCGGTCCCGGGGTGATCGTGTCGACGCCCGTGCGCAGCTCGGGCATCTGATCCATCACCTCGCGAACGGACAACGGCTGCTTGAGGAAGAACACATCACTGCGCAACTCCGATGAGCCGTGCTGCGGCGGAGCGGAGGCGATGGTCTCCGCCAGCTCCTCTCGTGATCGAACGATGGTGGGAACGACGAATCCAAGGCGTGACGAGAGGTGATCGTCGAGCGCCGCCTCCAACTCTGCGCGTTCCGCGCGGTCAGCTTCGAAGAGCACATTTCCGCTCTGCAGATGGGTGCGCACGTTCTGGTATCCGCGTTCGCGGAAGAGCTCCACGAGCTCGGGCATGCGGACAGCATTTCTGCCGCCCACGTTGATGCCGCGCAGAAGCGCGACGTGGGCCGTTGTCACGCTCAGCAGTATATGAAGCCTGGCCCGCCCCACCGCATGGTTCTCGTGCACCCGCACCGCGCTCGGCAACGGCGCAGCCGCCGGGTCATCCGCGCCGACAGGTGGCGACACCCGGCGCCCGTGGCCCGGGTCGAGTCGCGCGCAGTGCGGGCGCCTCAGCTCGCGACGTGCGCCTCGAGCGCGATCGCGGTGAGGTCCGCGAGCGAGTGCACCTTCACGCGCGCGCGGCCCTGCTCCTCGCCGAGGGCGCGCTCGTGCTGGTCGACGCGCAGCCATCCGCTCCAGTCGATGCCGGGAAGCCCGATCTCCTCGAGCAGCGCGGGCAGGGGGTCGCTGCCGACGCGGCCCGGGGCGAGGTCGTCGAGCAGCTGGATGACGGTCTGCTGCGAGTCCATCTTGGTCGAGCCGATCAGGCCGGTCGGGCCGCGCTTGATCCAGCCGCTCACGTAGAGCCCGGGCACGGGGGCGCCGTCGTTGCCGATCACGCGGCCCGTGTCGTGCGGGATCGTGCGCCGCGCCGCATCGAACGGCACTCCGGGGATCGGGCGCGAGGCGTATCCGATGGCCCGGTACACCTGGCCGAGCGGATGTCGACGCAGCTCGCCCGTGCCCTCCACTGCGCCGTTGACCAGGTGGCGGGTGCGCTCGAGCATCAGCGCCTCCACCCGGCCGTCACCCTCGACGCTCACGGGGGCCTGCATGAAGTGCAGGTGGATGCGACGCGAGGCCGTGAGCGTCGACGGATCGCGCCCCGCCCACTCCTGGATGGTGCGCACCACGATGCTCCGCTGGTGGGAGCTGCGCACGAGCGCCTCCGAGGAACGCGCGAGCACCACATCCGCGGGATCCACCACGATGTCCACATCGGACAGCTCGCCCAGGTCGCGCAACTCGAGCGGTGTGAACTGGGCCTCGGCGGGACCGCGGCGCGCGAACACGTGCACATCGGTGACCCGACTGGCCGCAAGCGCCTCGGCGACGTGATCGGGGATCTCGGTCGCGGTCAGCTCGCGCGGATGCTTCGCCAGCATCCGCGCGACATCCAGGGCCACATTCCCCGCCCCGATCACGCCGACGTGCTCGGCGTCGAGCGGCCACGCGGTGGGGGCCTCGGGGTGCGCGTTGTACCAGGAGACGAACTCGGCCGCGCCGAAGGACCCGGGCAACTCGATTCCGGGGAGGGCGAGCGGCGCGTCCCGGTCGGCGCCGGTCGCGATGATCACGGCGTCGTAGGCTGCGCGCAACCGCGACACGCTCACATCCGTTCCCACCTCGATGCCGGCCACGAGCCGCACATCCCGCCGATCGAGCACCTCGTGCAGGGTGTCGACCACGCCCTTGATGCGGGGGTGGTCGGGTGAGACGCCGTAGCGGATCAGC
>CAYRUW010000194.1:0-3678 GCA_964427465.1 uncultured Diaminobutyricimonas sp. | reverse complement strand
GATCCGAGACGGAATCCGGGCATGCGGACCGAGTCAAGCCAGGCCTGGTTTAGTGCCCCTGACTCACCCGAGAGTGGAGACAAGGGCTTCCGTGTCCGCCGCACCGGGCGGTCCCGCATAGCCGGGCTGCGAGATGACCACGAGCGTCTTGCCTCCGGGCAGCCGGTAGGTGCGTGCTTCACGACCCGGCGCGGTCCATTCGACACTCATGTGCATGCCCACCCCCAGGCCTATCGACTGTGCGGCCTTGTGCCATGGCTTGCCAAACGCGAAGACGTGCTCAACGTCCAGCTCTGAGAGCGGCGCGAACACGAAGCGGTCGAGCAGATCGGGCGCGGGCACGATAGGCCCAGTCACGCGCCTTGAGTGGAACGGGTATAGCTCCAGGTAGAGCACGTCTGTGGGCCGGACAGAATCGTCCCGAGTAAACCGGCGCGCGAACGCGAGGCGGTCGCGTTGGTACTTGTTCCGGCCGTGTTCCGCTTCCCACTCTGTGTCCACGTATGGTCCCGACGCGGCCCACTCTCTGTAGGAGCTGTCCCTGATTCGCGTCGTGTAGATGCCGTCCAAGGCTTGGAACGCAGCAGAAGGAGCGCCTGGGTTCAGGCCGAGCATGACGAGGGAGGGCATCGCACCTGCGAGCCTCCCGATGTACGGTTCGGGGAACACGGTCAGGTCGACTGCGCCGTCGCCCGTGCCACTGTATGAGGCGAGCCAGCGCCGGAGTTCGAGGGGCAAGTCATGGTCGCCGGATACCCACCGTGCCAGGACTTCATCCCAATAGCCAACAACCTCGTCCCTGGCGCCCATCGTTCGTCATGGTACTCACACTCCGTGGACTCATAGCCGTCACACGCTCACGGTTGACCCCACCGACCATCGGGGTCGGTCCCGTTCTAGGCGGTCCAGCGTTCCAATCTCCTAACGCTGTTCGCGTGTCACTTCATGCGGTCAACGATGGAGGGGGGAGGCGCCCTCGCGGTCAGGGCAGCCGCCGGGTCGGCAGGAGCACCGATCGGGGGATTCCGCCGAGATAGTTCAGTGGCGAGAGGTAGGCGCCGTCACGCCGAACGCCCAGATGCAGGCATGGCGACATGCAATGGCCCGGTTGCAACCGGCCGATGGTCTCGCCGCGTGCCACCCGATCGCCCGCATGCAACTCGCTTCGCACGGGTTCGTAGCTCGAGATCGTGCCGCCAGGGTGCCGGATCGAGATCACCCACCGGTCGACCACGAAGCCGGAGAAGTGCACGACGCCCGCCGCCGGCGCTCGCACGTCGACCGACTCCGAGGCCCCCAGATCGATTCCGCGGTGACCCGGGCCGTACGGATGCGCGGGGGCGAGGTAGGGCCGCACGAGCGCACGGGGACCCTCGAGCGGCCACAACCACGCTGCTGGCACTGGGTGGGCGGCCTCCGACGGACCGGACGATGCGAAGACGACCGCCGCCGTGAGCGCGATCGCGAGCATGCGCCTTCTCGGAGTCTTCATGGTTGCCTAGGGTTCCGTGTGCGCCATCGGCTTCGAACGGCTCGAACTGCGATTGTTGAGAACAGGGAGCATTCCAGAGCGGTTGAGGGTGCGCGGCGCACGAACGTGGACGCCGGTGCCGAAGGTGCGGGCCAGTGATGCGTGCGGTGGGTTCGGGAACCGGCATAGCCAGACCGGTGTTCTGGCCCGCAGCGGCGCTCGTCGTGGCCATCGCGGTTTTCGCAATGGTCGTTCCGCAGGTCGCCGGGGTGGTGTTCGCTGCCGCGCAGTCCACGATCGTGAACGCCTTCAGCTGGTACTACGTGCTCATCGTGGCCGGGTTCGTCGCCTTCGCGATTTGGATCGGGTTCAGCCGGTTCGGCGACATCAAGCTCGGCCGCGACGACGACGAGCCCGAGTTCTCGGTGCTTGCCTGGATCTCCCTGCTGTTCGCTGCTGGGATGGGGATCGGCCTGGTCTTCTACGGGGTGGCAGAACCGCTCAGTCACTACGTCGAACCCCGCCCGGGTGTCTCCGGCACCGATCTTCAGCTCGCGCAGCACGCCCTCACCCAGACGTACCTGCACTGGGGCGTGCACGCTTGGGCGGTATACGTGGTAGTGGGGCTTGCCCTCGCATATGCGGTGCACCGGCGTGGTCGTCCGGTCTCGATCCGGTGGGTGCTCGAACCACTGTTGGGCAAGCGGGTGCGGGGCGGCTGGGGGAATGCGATCGACATCGTGGCGCTCGTGGGCACCGTGTTCGGAGTTGCCACCTCTCTCGGGCTCGGAGTGCTGCAGATCTCGGCCGGTCTCGACTCCGCCGGGATCGCGGACGCGAACCTGGTGACCCAGATAGTCGTGATCGTCGTGATCGCCGGCGTCACCACGTTCTCCGTCGTGTCCGGCGTTGCGAAAGGCATGAAATGGCTTTCCACCACCAACTTGATCCTGGCCGGCGTGCTGCTGGTGTTCCTGCTAGTGGTCGGCCCGACACAGTTCCTGTTGCGCGAGTTCGTCCAGTCGATCGGCAACTACCTGCAGAACATCGTCGGCCTCTCGTTCACGGTGAGTGCGTTCGCGGGCGAGCGGGGCGAGGAATGGCAGGCGATGTGGACGACGTTCTACTGGGGCTGGTGGATGTCGTGGGCACCGTTCGTGGGCGTGTTCATCGCGCGCGTCTCCAAGGGCCGCACCGTGCGCCAGTTCGTGGCCGGGGTCCTGCTCGTGCCGACGCTCCTGACCTTCCTGTGGTTCAGCGTGCTCGGCGGCAACGCTCTGCACCGGCAGGTGTACGGGGAGGGCGGGCTCGTAGGGGTCGATGGCAAGGTGGATGTCGAATCCGCCTTGTTCACTCTGCTCGGTGACCTGCCCGGCGGCTTCGCGCTGACGATCGGCGCCATCCTGCTCATCGGCATCTTCTTCGTCACCTCGGCCGACTCGGGTTCGCTCGTGATGTCGATGCTGGCGACCGGGGGCGTTACCGAGCCGCGCAGTTGGATCCGCGTTTTCTTCACCGGGATCACGGCCCTGCTCGCGATCGCCTTGCTGATCACGGGCGGGCTCGGCGCGCTGCAGACTGCGGCCATTCTCTCCGCGCTGCCGTTCAGCGTGGTCATGATCCTGATCTGCGTGGCCACGGCCACCGCCTTCGGGCGCGAGGTGCGCGCGTACGAACGCGCCAGGCGCGCGCAGTTCGTCGACCAAATCGGCGAATACTACGGTCTTGAGGTTGAGCAGCCCCTCGAGCGCGAGCCCGAGAATCCGCTCCGGAATGCACTCGACTGGCTGAGGCACCGCAGGACGCACGGCCGTGTCGACGAATGACCGCCGGCGCGATCCCGCCGCGAGTGCGCTCGCCGCCGGTGGTAGCATTGCTTCCGCATCCCGCGAGAGCGGGGTGACTTCGCGTGCCCACGAGACCACCAATCGCAAGCGATTCGCGTCGCATCCGGTTGCCCGGGATTGCGCGGTCGGGCCGGCATCCATCGGTCCCAGGTCGATAGACCAGGGCGGATGCAGGCCCGGGCACCAGGATCGGCCGCAAACAGCAGGCCGGTGACAACCGAGAACAGGCGCACGACAAGGCGCCGGAGAAGGAGCACGGCCATGGCCGTCGTAACCATTCGCCAGCTGCTCGACAGCGGCGTCCACTTCGGGCATCAGACCCGCAGGTGGAACCCCAAAGTGAAGCGCTTCATCCTCACC
>CAYRUW010000193.1:0-3680 GCA_964427465.1 uncultured Diaminobutyricimonas sp. | reverse complement strand
GCCGCAACACCAGCGCGACCAAAGCGTAGGGAATGATCGCGCAGGCGGCGACGATCTTCTTCGTGACCGACCCGTCGAGGTTCGACACGATCGTGACCGACAACCTTTTCGGCGACATCCTCACCGATCTCGCCGCCGCGATCGGCGGAGGCATCGGGTTGGCAGCGTCGGGCAACATCAACCCCGGCGGCGCCTTCCCGAGCATGTTCGAGCCGGTGCACGGATCGGCGCCGGATATCGCCGGACAGCAGAAGGCCGACCCCACGGCGGCGATCCTCTCCGTCTCGCTGCTGCTGGATCACCTGGGGATGCCCGAGGCGGCAGCGAAAGTCTCGGCGGCGGCGTCCCGCGACCTTGCCGACCGCGCGGCGCTTGCGAATGGGAGCGCGCGGTCTACGACCCAGATCGGCGATGCGATCGCTGCGCTCGTGGCCTCGGGAAGCTAGCGTTCACGCGATCCGTCCCGGCACATCCGGTACGTAGCACTCTCGACGTCGGCGACGCGGAGAGTACCCTTGTCTCGTGGTCTCCTGCCCGGAGCACCCGATTCGAAGGACCGACATGACGACGACGCTTCCGATGGCGACCCAATCCCTTGAGTTCGCGGTGACCCGCAACGATCACGCGAAGGACGATAGCGAGCGCGAGCGGATTCTCGCCGACCCGGGCTTCGGAAAGCATTTCACCGACCACATGGTCGACATCTGCTGGTCGGTTGCAGGCGGATGGCACCGCCCGCGCGTGCAGCCTTATGCGCCTATCCAGCTCGACCCGGCCGCCGCCGTCTTGCACTACGCGCAAGAGGTCTTCGAAGGGCTCAAGGCCTACCGGCACGACGACGGTTCGATCTGGAGCTTCCGCCCCGAGGCGAACGCTTCGCGCATGGCGCGCTCGGCAAGGCGGCTCGCCCTGCCGGAGTTGCCGACCGAGTACTTCATCGAGTCGCTCCGCCAGTTGATCGCCGTCGACGCGGCGTGGGTGCCGTCGGCGCCGGAGACGAGTCTGTACTTGCGGCCGTTCATGTTCGCCAAAGAGGCGTTCCTCGGGGTGCGCCCTGCGCACAAGGTCGCCTACTACGTGATCGCGAGTCCCGCGGGCGCCTATTTCACAGGCGGGGTGGCCCCGGTCTCGATCTGGCTCTCGACCGACTATTCGAGGGCGGGCCGGGGCGGCACGGGCGCGGCGAAGACCGGCGGCAACTACGCCTCTTCGCTCGTCGCGCAAGCGGAGGCGTACGAGAAGGGCTGCGCACAAGTGCTTTTCCTCGACTCGGTCGAGGGCAAGTATCTCGAAGAGCTCGGCGGCATGAACGTGGTGCTCGTGTACAAGGACGGCACGTTGGTGACACCGGATTCGCCGAGCATTCTCGCGGGTATCACCCTGGATTCGGTGCTGCAGCTCGCCCGCGATCGCGGGCATCGCGTGCAGCAGCGTGCGGTATCGATCGACGAGTGGCGCGAGGGCGCCGAGTCGGGGGACATCGTCGAGGTCTTCGCGTGCGGCACGGCGGCCGTGATCACGCCGATCGCGCAATTGAAGTCGGCAGATTTCACGATCGGCGATGCGGGTGCCGTGGCAGGGGGTCTGACCATGTCGCTGCGCGAAGAACTCACCGACATCCAATACGGCCGTCTGCCAGACCGGCACGGCTGGCTCACCCGGCTCGACGATTAGGAGGACGGGCCGAAGCAAGCCGGCGCTGCCCCCCGGGCAACAAGCGCCGATTCTGTAACCGCAGAATCTGCCGCTAGGCTCAAAGCAATGAAAATTGCAAGATTCACCACCGGTGACGATCCCCGTTACGGGATCCTCGATGAGACCGAACTCGTGGTGCTCGCGGGCGATCCTTTGTACGGCGGATACGACACCACCGGGGAGCGGCTTCCGCTCTCGGAGGTGAAATTGCTGGCTCCGGTGATCCCGCGTTCGAAGGTCGTATGCGTGGGCATGAACTTCCCGGAGCACCGGGCGGATCTCGCCTACGAGGGCCCGGAGACCCCGCTCATCTTCCTCAAGCCCAATACCGCGATCGTCGGTCCGGGCGATCCGATCCTCATCCCGCCGGTCGAGGGCCGCATCGTGCACGAAGGCGAACTCGCGATCGTTATCGGTGCCGTGGCCAAGAGCGTCAAGGCCGCAGACTACGAGAAGTACGTGTTCGGCTACACGATCGCCAACGACGTCTCGGCGAGGGACCAGATGTTCGCCGATGGTCAGTGGGCACGCGCGAAGGGCTACGACACCTTCTGCCCGATCGGCCCGGTCATCGAGACCGAACTCGACCCCGCGAACCAGCAGATCGAGACCTATGTCGACGGGGAGCTGCGGCGTTCGGGCAACACGTCCGACATGATCCATGCGGTCCCGGAGATCATCGAGTTCGTCTCCGACGTGTGGACCCTCTTGCCGGGCGATCTGATCCTGACCGGCACGCCTTCCGGCATGGGCGGCTTCACCGACGGTCAGACGGTCGAGATCAAGATCTCAGGGATCGGCACGCTCGCCAATCCCGCGCGCAATCGTTCCTGACCGTCCGCATCCCGGATCCTTGCAATCGGCTGAGCCGGGCGGGCTGCTCGGCTATTCGCGGATGTCGGCGGTCGCGGCCGCGAGGCGGGCCAGCCACGCGGGCCTCGCGACGAGCCAGCCGATTACCATGACGGCGACCGAGAGTGCGAAGATCCCGAACCCGACCCACGATTCGTCGTCGCGTCCCGCGTACATGTGGTTGAGGTTCCGCAAGGCACCGGTGGCGAGCACGAGAGTCACGTGCACGATCGTGAAGCCGATGAAGTAGACCATGATCCAGAAGTGGGTTTTGCGCGCGGTCCAGTCGCCCAGGAAGCCGGTCGCCCGTTTCCAGCGTTCAGGCCATGCGGGGGAGAGCCGCAGCCCGGTGGCCAGCGATAGCGGTGCCACGACGAACACCGTGAACGCGTAGAGCAATTGCTGCAACGCGTTGTAGTGCACCCAGGAGTCGTGCAGCGGCCACTCGAGCGACAGATACTGCAGCCCCGCCGAGACCGCGTTCGGCACCACATCCCAGTTCAGCGGCACCAGGCGCAGCCAATGCCCGCTCGCGAACAGCAGCACGACGTAGACGATGCCGTTGACCACCCAGATGCTGTCGACGATGAGATGCCACCAGGTGTGCAGGCTCAACCGTCGGGGTTTGCCTCGCGTGCGGATCGGCCCGTCGTTGCGCCGGGTGACGAACACGGGTGGCCGCACTCGGGAGAGAATGCGCAAACCCGAGCTCACGATGAACACGAGCAGGAAGCTGTTCAGGAAGTGCGCCCACGACAGCCAGGCCGGAAAGCCTTCGGGGGTCTCGGGCGGCGCAGTCGCGACGCCGGGGTAGTCCGCGAAGAACGATGCCGTGCCCGGATCGGTGCGCAGCCAGCTCGCGCCGAGCACGGCCGCGGCAAGGGCCGCGACGGCGAGCAACACGATGAGGCCGACCGTAAGCCAGCGGCGGGATGCTAACGGTCGCACCCACCCAGGCTATCCGTACCCGGTTGCCGCTTCGTGCACGCACCAAAGGTGGTCGCCAGCGATTGGCCGCCCGCCGTTCGGCTAGGCTAAAGTGGCTACTCGGTCCGGCCCCGGCCGGCCCGATGGGGTGTGGTGTAATTGGCAACACGGCTGATTCTGGTTCAGTTGTTCTTGGTTCGAGTCCA
>CAYRUW010000192.1:0-3689 GCA_964427465.1 uncultured Diaminobutyricimonas sp. | reverse complement strand
CGTGATCGATGTACTCACGCGAACCTCCTCCTGATGAAGAAGACGCGCACTGGTCTCCGAACGTTGGGGCACGAGTCCCAGAACGTCGGGCCACGAGACATGCGCTATCGATGGGCGAACCGTTTCACGGCCGAGGTCGGTCGGTGCCCCCAGCAGGATTTGAACCTGCGGCCTTCTGCTCCGGAGGCAGACGCTCTATCCCCTGAGCTATGGGGGCCAGGAGTGCCCCATCAGGTTACCAGCCGGACGCGTCGCTCGAGTCCAGAACCCGGCACGAATCTCGCGTCCGGTTCGCATCGGTCCGGCGGCGGTTCCATGGCCGGCTCGTGGATGCCCGCACGGCGGGATGACGGGCGCGATCAAGGCAGTGCGGTCAGCGCGGCTTCCATGATCTCGGCCGGATCGCCCGGCTCGAGGAAGTAGGTCGAGGTCGCGACGAGCCAGTACGAACCCTCGAATGCAACGGCCTCGCCGGCGCCGTCGGCGACGCGGAAATAGCCCTCGACCCCGTAGGTGGGCACCATGGTGCTCTCGGCGAAAGTGTCGTTCTTGACGACCGTGAGGGCTTCGTCGGGCAGGTCGGCGACCGCCACGGTGATGAGCTCGTCGCTGCTCAGGTTCTGCCACTGGCAGACAAGCCCGCGCTCTTCGGCGATTGCCGAGATCGCCGTCGACTCGGGGATCGCCGGTTCGGCGAGCAAGGCGAAATTGGGGTTGTAGGCGTACATCACCTCGGGGGCAACGAGCTGATCGCAAGGGATGTCGACGGGCGTGCCCACGGGGCCCACCGTGGGTCCGGGATCCGGCTCTTGGCCGTTGTCATCACCGGCACCGGGACTGGGCGGCGTGGAGGAGGATTGCGACGGAACGGGCTCGGGCGCATCCGGGGCGCATCCGGCGAGCGCGAGAACGGCGGCCGAGGCCAGCAAGGCGATGGCTACTCGATGGTGCTGGGCAGACATGACAACAATCATCGCGCCTCGCGGGCCGATTCGTGGAACACACGCGAATAAACCCTGGCGAGACCGCACTGCTTGCGCTGCGGGCCATACGAGGGGTAGCGCGGTCGTGACGTGCAGGCGCGGCATCCTAGGATCGAACATCGTGGACCCCGCCAAACTCGCCGCCCATCTGCTGCCCGCAGCCGCACAGGTGGTCGCCGAACACGACGCCTCGGTCCGGCTCGACGAAGTTCCCCTGGAACGGCCGCGGAACCGCGAACACGGGGATTGGGCAACGAACATCGCGATGCGCACGGCCAAGCGGCTCGGTCTCGCGCCGCGCGAACTCGCAGAACAGCTGGCCGCTTCGTTCCAGGCCTTGCCTGGTGTCGCATCCGCCGAAGTGGCAGGGCCTGGGTTCATCAACCTCACGCTCGAGGCAGAGACCGCCGGCGAGATCGCCCGGGCGATCGTCGAACAGGGCGAGCGCTACGGCCACAACGAATCGCTTCTCGAGCAATCGATCAACCTCGAGTTCGTCTCGGCGAACCCCACGGGGCCTTTGCACATCGGCCACACCCGCTGGGCAGCGCTCGGCGATTCGCTCGCGCGCGTGCTCAAGGCTTCGGGTGCGAGGCTCACGAGCGAGTTCTACATCAACGACGCGGGAACCCAGATGGACCGCTTCGGCGCCTCGGTGCTCGCCGCCGCTCGGGGCCTGCCGACACCCGAGGACGGATACCCCGGCCAGTACATCGCGGACCTGGCCGCGCGCGTGCTCGAGGCACGCCCGGACTTGCTCGAGCTCGACGAAGCAGAAGCGCTCGCCGTCGCGCGCGAACTCGCGTACGGGTACCAGCTCGCCGAGATCCGCGAGTCGCTCGAACGTTTCAACGTGCACTTCGATGTGTGGTTCAGCGAGCGCGAATTGCACGAGCCGCACCCCTCGACCGGTTTGAGCGAAATCGATCGAGCGGTCGAACGCTTGCGGGAGCAGGGCCATGTTTACGACGAAGACGACGCGGTCTGGGTGCGTACCACCGACTTCGGTGACGACAAGGATCGGGTGATCCGTCGCGGCAACGGCGTCTACACGTATTTCGCGGCCGACGCCGCCTACTACCTCTCCAAGAGCGACCGCGGGTTCGCGCACAAGATCTACCTGCTAGGCGCAGACCACCACGGCTATGTGCATCGGCTCAAAGCGCTGGCGGGCGCTGCCGGCGACGACCCGGAGCGCGACATCGAGGTGCTCATCGGCCAGCTCGTGAGCATCAACGGCGCACGCTTGTCGAAGCGCGCGGGCAACATCATCGAATTGAACGACCTGCAGGCGTGGCTGGGCACGGATGCGCTGCGCTATTCGCTCGCACGGTATCCGGCCGATTCGCCGCTCACCCTCGACCCCGAACTGCTGCAGAAGCGCACGAACGACAACCCGGTGTTCTATGTGCAGTATGCGCACGCGCGCACTTGGTCGATCGCCCGCAACGCTCGCGAGTCGGGCGTGGACCGCGACGCGTTCGACGCCGGGCTGCTCACTCACGACACCGAGAGCGAGCTGCTGGGAGCCCTGTCGGAGTTTCCGCGCATCGTCGCGCAGGCGGCCACGCTGCGAGAACCGCACCGGGTGGCCCGGTATCTCGAGCAGTTGGCCGGCTCGTTTCACCGCTGGTACGACAACTGCCGCGTGACCCCGCTCGGCGATGAGCCGGTGACCGACCTGCATCGCACCCGGTTGTGGGTGAACGACGCGACCGGGCAGGTGCTGCGCAATGGCTTGCACTTGCTGGGAGTGAGCGCACCCGAAAGGATGTGACCCGCCCGGAACCGCGATGCGTCAAGGGCCGTGATGCGCGCCTCCGGCGGCAGTCGATCGGTCGGCGAGCTAAAGCCGGTCGTTCGTGGCGCTCGCGCGTGGCGAGTAGCTCGGCGCAATGTACGTCTTTCGCCGCGCGTGCCAAGCGGCCGTAGCTGGCGCAGTACGACATGGCTGGGCGCGCACCTCGGTATTATTGAGTCCGGCTTCAGGGACCAAGCCGGGTTCGCTCGCCTCACCTTCGCACGTCAGTAATCGTGAGGTATCGATTTGTCTGCCAACCCGCTCGCTCCGGAGTGGCTGAACGTTCCGGACGACGCGAACGCGCTCGCATCCAAGGTGTGGTCGCGGCATTCGGTGCGCTCGGGCGCGGGGGAACTCGTCATCGGCGGTGTCTCGGCATCCGAGTTGCGGCGCAGGTTCGGCACGCCGCTCTACGTGGTCGACGAGGCCGACGCGAGGCAGCGGGCACGAGACATCCGGACCGCGTTCGAGCGCGAGTTCGGCGCACTCGGCTCGACCGCAAGCGTCTATTACGCAGGCAAGGCGTTCTTGTGCACCGAGGCCGCTCGATGGATGACCGAAGAGGGCCTGAACATCGACGTGGCGAGCGGTGGCGAGCTCGCCGTCGCGCTCGCGGCGGGCGTCGACGCCTCGCGAATCGGGCTGCACGGGAACAACAAGAGCACGGCCGAGATCGACCGCGGCGTGGCCGCGGGCGTCGGCACGATCGTGATCGACAGCATCGCTGAGATCGGGCGGGTGGCCGATGCCGCGAACGAGCACGGCCGCCGTCAGCGGGTACGGCTGCGCATCAACAGCGGAGTGCACGCGCACACCCACGAATACCTCGCGACCGCCCGCGAAGACCAGAAGTTCGGCATCCCGCTCGCCGATGCCCCGGATGCGGTGCGCTTGATCCGCGAGCA
>CAYRUW010000191.1:0-3727 GCA_964427465.1 uncultured Diaminobutyricimonas sp. | reverse complement strand
GGCGGGTATCGGCTCCCGCGAACCAGAGCGCAACCTTCACGAGCGGCCGGATTCGTGCCAAGGCGTTGACCGCCCACGGTGCGAGGGCCGCCAACCGCAACCACCTGGGCAGCCAGCCGAATGAGTAGTGACTGATCGGCCGTATCCTGCCCTTGAATCGCCGGTAGAGCATCTCGGACTTGTACGTCGCCATGTCGACGCCAGCCGGGCAATCCGATCCGCACGCCTTGCACGACAAGCACAAATCGAGCGACTCGGCGACCTCGGGAGCGGACCAGCCATCCGCGACGAGTGAGCCGTTGGCCATTTCTTGCAGCACTCGGGCCCGCCCTCGCGTCGAATCCTTCTCGTCTCGGGTGGCCAAGTACGACGGGCACATGAAGCCACCCGCGGCCGAGTTGTCGGCCCGGCACTTGCCGACGCCGACGCAACGGTGCACGGCACGCGTGAAGTCGCCCCGGTCATGAACGAGCGCGAATCCCTTCGCCGCGACAGGCCGTGCCATGGCGACACGCAAATCGGCATCGACCGGAAGCGGATCGACCACGATCCCAGGATTGAGCACGCCCTCGGGGTCGAAGATCGACTTGAACTGTGCGAAGGCCGAGATCGCATCTGGCGAGTACATGCGAGTGAGCAGTTCGCCGCGTGCCCGGCCGTCGCCATGCTCACCCGACAGCGAGCCGCCATATGTCGCGACGAGGTCCGCGGCGTCTTCGAGAAAGCGTTTGAAACGGTTGGGACCGTCGTGCAGCGGAAGATCCAGTCGAGTGTGAACGCAGCCTTCTCCGGCATGTCCGAAAGATGGACCGACCAGCCCGTGTTCGGCCTTGAGCGCTTCGAAATCGCGCAAGTATCGACCGAGCGAATCGGGCGGCACTGCGGCGTCTTCCCAGCCTGCCCACGCCGGCTCGCCCTCCGGCGTGCGCCCGGCCAGCCCGACACCGTCTTCGCGGATCCGCCACAACGCGCGCGCTTCGGGTCCGTCCGGAACGATTCGCGAATCCTGCGCGGCCGCGGCCTCGACCACCTCGTTCGCCCTTGCCATCGCCTCGCCGACCGTCGCACCGGTTGTCTCGACGAAGAGCCACGCGTCCCCCGCGGGCAGGTCGGGTACCGCACCCCCTTGCTGCCGCACGGCTCGAAGCAAGTAGGAGTCCATCGTCTCCATCGTCAGCGGGCGAAGCGGCAAGAGTGCGCTCACGTCGTCGGCAGCCGTAGGTGTGTCGGGATAGCCCAGCACGGTCAATACGGTTGCCGCAGGGATGTCCACGAGTTGCACGGTCGACTCGAGCACGATTCCGCACGTGCCCTCCGTGCCGACCAGGGCCTTGGCGAGATCGAAGCGATTCTCCGGCAGCAAGTGCTCGAGCGAGTATCCGGAGATCTGACGAGTGAATCGCCCAAGTTCCACGCGGAGGAGCGCAAGATTGGCCCGCACGAACTCGTCGAGCGCTGGATAGCCGCCAAAGCCGGTCGCAACCTCGCTCACTCGGCCGGTTCCGTCGACGAGACGAAGAGAATGCACGCTGTCGGCTGTGCGGCCCCATCGAAGCCCGCGCGAGCCACACGCGTTGTTCCCGATCATCCCGCCGATCGTGCAGCGGGCTTGCGTCGAAGGGTCGGGGCCGAAGCGAAGGCCCTCGTGTCGCACCGACTTCTGCAGTTCGCCCATGACGACGCCAGGTTGCACTCGAGCCGTCTTGGATTCGACGTCCACCTCGAGGATGCGGTTCATGTGGCGGCTGAAATCGAGAACCCAGCCGGTTCCGATGGCGTTTCCGGCGACCGAGGTGCCGCCCCCTCGCGCCGTGATTGGCGTCCCGGTCTCTCGCGCGGCTTCCACCACGGTGACTACATCCGAGTCGCTGGCCGGAAAGATCACGGCTTCGGGAACGACCCGGTAGTTCGAAGCGTCACTGGAGTACTCGGCCCTCCTGCGCTTGCTCAGGTCGAATTCCCCGTCGAGCCTGCCCGCGAGCAAGTCGATCGCGTTCGCCGAGCCCTCCCGAGACAACTCGGCCGTTTTCGCATTCGCAGCCACAAGTAGCATGCTACTCGCAGGAACGGCCGCCCGATACAGGGACGGCCGCTCGACAAGCGTCGGGCCACGCAACCCGGTTATCCGGATAGCGCTGCCGCTACCCCCTCCTCGGGCCAGCCGTCTACGTAACCGCCACCGCCGCTTGCGGCGACCTGTCGCGCGAGAAGTCGCCCGGTGCGGATCAGGTGCGAACGCATGGCATGCGCGGCCGCATCCGGATCCTTGCGGCGAATGGCGTCGACGACCGGTTCGTGTTCCGCTTGGATCTCCCGCAAACCCCTCGACTCGTTGATCGTGGAGGCGCCCATGACCTGGGTTGCGTCGCGCAAACCTCGCACCACCGCCATAAGCCGGGCATTCCCGCTTACGGCAAGAACGGCCTCGTGCAGCTCGTAGTCGTGCTTCAGAAAGGTCTCAGCGTCGGAGTTGCCAATCGCAGCACTCATGCCCGCCAAGTGCTCGTCGATCGCTTGGAGTGTCTTGTCATCGCGGTTCGCTGCCGCGAACCGCGCGCCCGGGACTTCGAGCAGCAACCTGAGCTCGAACAACGCGATCACGTCTGCCACCGTGACCCCGACGATGCGCACGCCGTGATTCTTCTCGATCGACACCATACCGGTGTCTGCGAGCCGTACGACCGCTTCACGGACGGGGGTACGCGACACGCCGTACGAGGCGGCCAGGCCGTAGATCGAGTGGAGGCTACCGGGAGGGAACTCGCCCGACAGGATCGACGCCCGGATGCCCGCCATGACCCGGTCCGATGCCTTCACGTGCCCCCTTACGATCGGTTCAACCGGGCCAAGTGTAGGACAAGGTCGAACCCGCGGTATCGCGCAGGCGCAAGACGCGGCATTCAAGACGACAAGGCACCGCGCTCGGCAAATACTGTGCGCCGCGAATCGCGCTCAAAGCCCTGGCCCGGACATGAGTGAAGGCGCCGCCCCGTTACCGGGATGGCGCCCTCACCTGATCCGACTCCCTTTTGGGGATGCGGACTACTTCAGCGCGACAGTGGCGCCGGCCTCCTCGAGCTGGGCCTTGGCCTTGTCGGCGGTCTCCTTGTTCGCGCCCTCGAGCACGGTGCTGGGTGCACCGTCGACGAGTGCCTTCGCCTCGCCCAGGCCGAGGCTGGTCAGGGCACGGACCTCCTTGATGACCTGGATCTTCTTGTCGCCGGCGGCTTCGAGGATCACGTCGAACGAGTCCTTCTCCTCCGCGGCCTCATCGGCGCCACCGGCACCACCGGCGGCGGGAGCCGCTACGGCGGCCGCAACGGGCGCGGCGGCGGTGACCTCGAAGGTCTCCTCGAACTTCTTCACGAACTCGCTGAGCTCGATGAGCGAGAGCTCCTTGAAGGCCTCAAGCAGTTCGTCAGTGCTGAGCTTGGCCATTTCTGTTTTCTCCTTGTGTTGGCTTGTCGAGATCTACCGCGAGGCTCAGCCCGCGGACTCCTGCTTCACCCGCAGCGCGTCGACCGTGCGAGCGGCCTGAGCGAGCGGGGCGTTGAACATGTATGCGGCACCGAACAGCGAGGCCTTGAACGCGCCGGCCAGCTTGGCCAGCAGCACGTCGCGGCTTTCGAGATCGGCGAGCTTGGTCACCTCTTGCGCAGTCAGCGGGTTCCCGTCGAAGAAACCGCCCTTGACCACGAGCAGAGGGTTCGCCTTGGCGAAGTCACGC
>CAYRUW010000190.1:0-3733 GCA_964427465.1 uncultured Diaminobutyricimonas sp. | reverse complement strand
CGGGTCCGAGTGGACGATTCACTGCATTCGCACGTTCGCAAAGCAACCCCACAGTCCCGCGGTGGCAACCGAGTCAGTCCGAAGCAGATTCAAGCGCACATCCGCTCCGGCATGTCGGCACAAGACGTCGCCGCGCTCACCGGCGCCGAACTCGAGTACGTGCAGCGATTCGAGGGGCCGGTGCTCGCGGAGCGGGAGTACGTCGTGGAATCCGCGCTCGCCGTTCCCGTGCACACGGCCGCCGACCCGGGAATCGACCCGTCGCGCACGTTCGGGAACGTTATCCGGAATCGCTTGCACGAACTCGGCGCGGTCGGCGAGCGCTGGGCCAGCTGGAAGGAGCCCGAGGGCGGCTGGATCGTCAAGCTCGCCTTCACCGTGGACCACATCGATCACGACGCCCGTTGGCAGTTCGAGCCCAAAACGCAGGCCCTGGCCCCGCTTGGCGCCGAAGCGGAATCCCTTTCGCAGCAGGAGTCGATCGGTCGTCCGCTCTTGCCCAGGCTGCGCGCCGTGACTCCGACCGAAGAACACGCGAGATTCGACAGCGACGCTTTCGTGCTCGATGAGAACCCAGGGGTGAGTACACGCACTCAGCCCTTCCCGGTGATCGCGAGCGCACCGAGCGAGCCGGCGCCGACCGGCAACACGGCCGACTTGCTTGAAGCGCTGCGACGGCGACGTGGCGAACGCGAACCCGCCGGCTACGGCGACATCGACGAAGCCAAGGCCTCTCATCCCGCGTCGGGCGGCATCCGCCTGGTCGATGTGCCGCTCGACACCGAACCAGCGCCCGAGCCCGCCCCTGCGGCCGCTGAGCCGAAGCAGCCCACGGCGCCCGCGCAGCCCAAGTCCGGCAAACGGGGGCGTGCGGCGATGCCCAGCTGGGACGAAATAGTTTTTGGCGCCCGGACCGTCGACGACATCGCCTGACAGGACTGCGAGCACGTCGCTCGCGCTCCCGGGCACCCTGTCGATTCGGTCTGAATTGCGCTCACTCCAACCCGCGCCGACTACAAACGCGGCATGGACAAGTTGAACCAGGTACACGAAGGAATGGACGTGTTCGACGCTGACGGACAGTGGGTGGGCACAGTCAAATCGTTCAAGATGGGCGATCCGGATGCCGTCTCCGCCGAAGGGCAATCCGCACCGGACAGTCCGGGCTTGATGGATCTGATCGCGAGCGCGTTCGGCGCGGGCGCGGGCGTCGACGACGAACGTGCCGAGAGACTCTTGCGGCTGGGCTACATCGAAGTCGATGGGGCCGGACTGAAACCCGACTTCTATGTGGGGGCTGACCAGATCGAGCGGGTGAGCGGCGAGCAGGTCTACATGAACGTTCAGGCGCCCTGAGCGAAGCCTCCGAAACGCAGCAACGGCACGACGAGCTCCTCGGGCGACAGCGCGCCGTGCTGGGCGACCATGGCCAAGGCCTGCTCCGAAGCCGAACGGGAGTCGTAGTAGGCGATTCGGGATCTCGCGATCACGAGGATGTCGCCCAGTCGGTCCCGCGCCTCGGGCCGCACCCGATCGCCCAGCCAGCCGCTCGCGATCGCCTCGTCCCTGCCGAGCACCCACGCCCGGTGCGCTTCCGCAGCACGCCACCGGGCCAGAACGGCGTCGAGCCCGGCCTCGTCCTCCAGCCGGAGCTGCAGGCATCGCGGCTCCCCCGCCACCTGACGCACCCCCTCCATGAGGCCGGGAACCTCGTCCACGAGGACGTGCGCGCCGGCCGGCACGTCGAGAACGCCATGGTCGGCCGTCACGAGCAGACCCTCGCCGGGTCGCAACCCTGCCACGAACGGGGCCAGGGCCGAATCGAGCGATTCGAGCATCCGGGTCCATGCGATCGACTCCCAGCCGTCGCGGTGAGCGATCTTGTCGAGTTCGGCCGCGTACACATACACGAGACAGCGCCCATGCTCGTCGAGAGCCTGCCGTGCCGTGGCGAACCGCTCCTGCAAGGTGGCACCCGCACGATATGCCGCGCCGCGCAGCACGGCTCGCGTGAAACCGGAGCCGGCGAACCTCGGATGCCCGATCGCGATCGACGGGATGTCCACGAGTGCGGCACGCTCGAAAACCGTCTCCTCGAGTTGCCAGGTCTCCGGCGGCATCCGCTCGTCCCAGCCGGTGAGCTGGTTCACCACTCGGTCTGCACTCCGGTCGAACACGCTGTAACCGACAAGGCCGTGCTCGCCCGGCATCCTGCCAGTGCTCAGCGTGGCCAGGGCGCTCGCGGTCGTGCTCGGGAAGGTCGTGTGCAGCTTCGCACCGGCAGACAATGCGGAAGCAAGCGTGCGCGCATGGCCCGCCCGGGCAGTGAGCGCCTTGTGCCCCAGCCCGTCCACTAGCAGCACCACCGCCTTGCGCACGGGTGGAAGCTTGAGCGCGGAATCGCCGCCCGACACGGCCGCGAGGCAACTCGGCAGCACGTCGGCAAGCCGAGGCCGACGAGACGGAGGCGCCGGTAGCATGGGCTCGATCCTATGACTGCTCCCGAAAACCTCGCCCCCGACCCCGCCGCGGAGCGCATCGAAGACATCGACGTCGCCGCGGAAATGCAGGGCTCGTTCCTCGAATATGCGTACTCGGTCATCTACTCGCGGGCGCTCCCCGACGCTCGCGACGGCCTCAAGCCTGTGCAACGGCGCATCCTGTATCAAATGACCGAGATGGGCCTGCGGCCCGACCGCGGGCATGTGAAATCCGCGCGAGTGACCGGCGAGGTCATGGGCAAACTGCACCCGCACGGCGATTCGGCGATCTATGACGCGCTCGTACGGATGGCGCAGAGCTTCACGATGCGAGTGCCGCTCATCGACGGTCACGGCAACTTCGGCTCCCTCGACGACGGACCGGCCGCCGCCCGATATACCGAGGCCCGGCTCGCGCCTGCAGCGCTCGCGATGACCGAGAGCCTCGACGAGAACGTCGTCGACTTCGTGCCCAACTACGACAACCAGCTCACCCAGCCCGAAGTACTGCCCGCAGCCTTCCCGAACCTGCTCGTGAACGGCGCGAGCGGCATCGCGGTCGGGATGGCCACCAACATGGTGCCGCACAACCTGATCGAAGTGGTCGGCGCGGCCCGATATCTGATCGAGAACCCGGATGCCGGCCTTGACGACCTCATGGCGTTCGTGCCCGGACCCGACCTGCCAACAGGCGGCACGATCGTCGGACTGGCCGGCATTCGCGATGCGTACGCCACCGGCCGAGGGTCGTTCAAGACCCGCGCAAAGGTCTCGATCGAGCAGCTCACGGCGCGCAAGACCGGCCTCGTCGTGACCGAACTGCCGTACCTCGTCGGACCCGAACGCGTGATCGAGAAGATCAAGGAAGGCGTGAACTCGAAGCGCCTGAGCGGAATCTCCGATGTCACCGATCTCACCGACCGCAAGCACGGCCTGCGGCTCGTGATCGGAATCAAGACCGGGTTCAGCCCGGACGCGGTTCTCGAACAGCTCTACCGCTACACCCCGCTCGAAGACGGTTTCAGCATCAACAACGTCGCGCTCGTGAACGGCGGTCCGCAGACCTTGGGGCTGCGCGAGTTGCTCCAGGTCTACGTCGGCCACCGCATCGAGGTGGTGACCCGGCGCACGCAATACCGGCTCGACCGGCGCCGGGAACGACTGCACCTGGTCGAAGGACTGCTCATTGCGATCCTCGACATCGACGAGGTCATCCAGGTAATCCGCACGAGCGACGACGCCGATCAGGCGCG
>CAYRUW010000189.1:0-3751 GCA_964427465.1 uncultured Diaminobutyricimonas sp. | reverse complement strand
CCGATCTGCACGATGCGGCCGTCGCGCATGACCGCGATCCGGTCGCCGAGGAACATCGCCTCGTTGAGATCGTGCGTGATGAAGACGATCGTCTTGCCCAATTGCGCCTGGAGCTGCACGAGCTGCTCTTGCATCTCCCGGCGGATGAGCGGGTCGAGCGCGCTGAAAGCCTCGTCCATGAGCAGCACATCGGTGTCCGCGGCGAGCGCCCGGGCGAGGCCCACACGTTGCTTCATGCCGCCGGAGAGCTCACCGGGCAGCTTGTCCTCCCAGCCCTCCAGGCCGACCAGGGCGATCGTCTCGCGAGCCTTCTGAAGTCGCGCCGTCTTGGCGACGCCTTGCACCTCGAGGCCGTAGGCGACGTTGTCGACGACCGTGCGGTGCGGAAGCAGGGCGAAGTGCTGGAACACCATCGAGACGCGGCGCTTGCGCAGCTCCCGGACCTGGGCCGGGGGAACATTCGTGATCGGCTGCCCGGCAATCGTGACCTCCCCCGAGGTGGTCTCGAGCAGACCGTTGAGCATCCGGATGAGCGTCGATTTGCCCGAACCGGAAAGCCCCATGACGACGAATATCTCGCCTTTGCGTACTTCGAACGAGGCGTCGATCACCGCTGCGGTGCCCTGTGCGGCCACCTCGTTGCGGTCGGCACCCGCTGCTAGACGGCGCACGACCTCCGCCGGCTTGCGGCCGAACACCTTGTACAGGCGGTCAGCGCGCACGGCAATAGTGTCACTCACGGAACATCTCCCGACGAAGACCGTCCGCGCTGGGGACGGCCGTCTCTGAGTTCACGGACGGGTGAACGGCGAGGGCGCTCAGCCGGCACGTCGCTTGGCGACTTGTCAGCATCAGCCGGCGCGGAACTCACATCGGTGCGAGTTCGCTCGCCATCACACCATACGCGCGCGGCTCGCACTCCTTGAGCTGCGGATCGCGCTCGCGTCCTGGTGTAAGGGCCCGAAGACCGCCAACCACCATAGCAAAAGGCAGGCGGACACACCGAGCGTTCTACCCCCGGTTCCGGCCGGATTCACGCGCCATCCAGCGGATGCGGCCACCCGCCGCACAGCCGACCGTTGCCGCATCGTTACCTAAAGTTCGAATAGGGCCTTTGCTGGCCGTGACCTCCGCCGTCTAATCGGTCTCGGCAGCCTCCTCGGTCGCGGCACCATCCTCGATCGCGGGACCGTCCGGACCGCGACGCCGAGTACTCTCGGTGAGCCAGTCCAGGTAGGCGGCGCTACCCGCGCTCACGGGCAACTCGAGCACCTCGGGCACGTCGTAGCCGTGGATCGACTCGAGCAGACCTCGCAACCGCTCGGCCGCATCCGCTGAAGTCTTGAACAACAGCAAGAACTCGTCGTCCTCGACGATCCGGCCCTCCCACGCATAAGTGCTCGAGATCGGCATGACCTGCACGCAAGCCGCCAGGTGCTCGGTCACCGCCGACCGCGCGAGCCGCTTCGCTTCGTCGACCGAATCGGTCGTCGACATCACCACAACATGCCCGGATTCCTGTTTCATGCAGCACGCATCCTTCGTTCGGCATCCGTTCTCGTTCCACGACCCATCTTGGCCAGTTCGGTTCCGCTCGCGCTGGCAATTGCTCCAACGGCGATCGGTCCGGGCAGGTCGATTCGGCGGACCCGGGAGGTCGCCGTCCTGGCGAATCGGGAAGACTGCGCGGCGCTCGGCGGGACGCCTGGCGTGCGAAGGTCGGGGCAACGACTCTGGGTACGCTGGCAGATATGGGGATCGCCGACCGGGTCAGGGCAAGCCGACGCAGTCCGCTGATCCAGGTCGCGAAAGCATCGGTGGCGACGGTCGGGGCGTGGCTGGCCGCATCCGCACTGCTGCCGCCCGAAGTGCCCGTGTTCGCCGCGATCGCGGCCCTGCTGGTAGTGCAACCGAGCGTGAACCAGTCCCTCGGCAAAGCCATCGAGCGCTGCGTCGGCGTCGTCGTAGGCGTTCTCATCGCCACCGGAATCGGCCTGCTGTTCGGACAGAACAGTCTCATCATCCTGCTCACGGTCGTTATCGCCATCTTCATCGCGTGGGCGCTCAAGATGACCTCGGGCACCGCGAACCAGGTCGCGATCAGCGCCCTGCTCGTGCTCGCGCTCGGCGCTTCGTCGACCGGATACGCACTCGACCGGGTGGTCGAAACGGTGCTCGGTGCCGCGATCGGTTTCGTCGTCAACGTCGCGATCGTGCCGCCACTGCACACGACACCCGCGCGCCGCGATATCGAGTTGCTCGGCCGGGAACTCGCCGCATCCCTCGACCGCCTGGCAACCGCGCTCGAGACGCCGCGAAGCCGCGGCGATCTCGCGCAACTGATGATCGAGGCCCGGCTGCTGCGGCCTATGCTCGACGCGGCCGAGCAATCGGTGCAGACAGCCGAGGAAGCACTCATGCTGAACCCTCGGCGCTCCGGTCGGCGCCAAGTGGAATCGCTGCGGCCCAAACTCGACCAATCGCGCCGGGTGCTCACCCGGGTGGTCGGGATGACCAGGGCCCTGCACGATCACTACGACGACACCATCCACGCCGAGCCCGCCGTGCCCGCGATCGCCGAACAACTGCGGCGCGCCGCACACGACCTGAGGCTGCTGCTGCGCGAAGGCACGGCCGAAGCGGAAGAAACCGCCGACGAACCACCCGCACTCACCTCGCACCTCGTGCTGCCCAGGCCGGCCTCGGCGCACTGGGTACTGATCGGCTCACTCATGGAAGACCTGCGGCGGATGCACGACGCCCTCACCGCCGAAGACTGAGCAAGGTCTATTCGATGCCCCTGATGGGCCCGACCACTCCGCTCCTGTCGACCTCTTGAATTCGGAGTTGCGTCGACGCGCCCGGCTCTATGCCTGTGCCGGGACAGGGGTCTGTTGGTAGAGGGCGAGTCGCCAGTTGCCGTCTTGGCGGGTATAGACGCTGGACATGAGTGCGACGAAGGCGGGCTCGTCCTCGCCGCGGTAGGCGCGCCCGGTGTAGACGAGGATCGCCTGGTCGTCGCTGAGGACGATGACCCGCTCGTCGGTGATGTCGTAGGACCGCCACGGGGGTGCTTCGTTGAGAGAGTCGATGACGGCCTGTCGATCGAAGACCTGACCGTGGGCGAGAACCATGACGGCGTCGCTGGTCATGATCTGGCCGTAGAAGTCGGCGCCGGTACTGGTGCAGAGCGACTTCCACCCCTGATGTTCGAGATCGAGCAGTTCGTCGAGCATGATGGTCGGCTCCTTCGCTCGTTGGAGTTCCAGCCTAATCAGGGGACCCGACGGCACGAGAGTTGCCTGCTCGCAAGCTCGCGCCCATCAGCCTGATCTCAGGCAACCTGGCTCGTCACTACTAGCTAGACGTCCGCCGTGTCCGCAACGACGAGAACACTCGTTAGCGGGATGAGCGCCTTCCGCGCCTCTGGTAGCTTCGAGTAGTGCTCAAGTACTAGAGCGACGATGTCTTCTCCGGACAGCAGCCGAAGGCCCGTTCGCTGTCGTTCGATCATCAGCGCATCTTTGGAATAGCTACCCAGTGTTACGAAGACCGAGAGCTCGCCGAGGCCTTGGGTGCCGATTAGCTGCTGGACCTCCGGCGCGGACACCGTTCCTGTGTGATGCTTGCACTGAATCTTGATCTGAGGCGGTTCTACGCCAAGCGGGTCCCGATGCGCAATTACGTCCACGCCGCCGTCATGCGAGTACGGGGTTACACGCGCCTGGTACCCAATTGCTCGGAGCAGCTC
>CAYRUW010000188.1:0-3807 GCA_964427465.1 uncultured Diaminobutyricimonas sp. | reverse complement strand
GGGAGGCTTGACCACGTTCAGCACCTGGAGCGTCGAAACCGTGCAACTGGCGATCGAGCGGAAACCGGTCGCAGCGATCGCAAACGTGCTCGCCAACGTCCTCTTGGGCATCGGCGCCGCGGCCTGCGGCTACCTCACGGCGATCGCTCTCAGCGGCGGCTGAGCGCAGCGACCACCTGCCGGGCGATCGTACGGCCGGCTCTGGCCGCGCCGATCGTGCTCGCGGTGGGACCGTAGCCGGCGAAGAACAGCCGCGGATCGCGCGCGACGGCGCTGTTCGCGACGGTAACGCCACCTGCCTTCTCACGCAGTTTCAGTGGTGCCAGATGCCGCAGTTCGGGCCGGAATCCGGTGGCCCAGATGATCGCGTCGGCGGGCTCGAACGAACCGTCCGGCCAGCGCACGCCCTCCGGTTCGACGGATTCGAACATCGGTCTGGCCACGAGCAGGCCGCGATCGATCGCCGCTTGGATGCGACGGCTGCGCGGCACGCCCGTCGAACTCACGATGCTCGGCAATGCCACGCCCTCCCTCGCGGCGGCATCCTGGATCGCGACCGAGCGCATGCCCGCCTCAGGGTTGAGCTCATGGTCGTCGAGGAACTCGATCGGACGCCGGGACACCCAGGTGAGCGTGTCGGCGACCTGTTCCAACTCGAGCAGGAACCCGATCGCAGAAGTGCCGCCGCCTACGACGACGACCCGCTGTCCTTCGAAATCCTCCGCGCGCACATACTCGGCGGTATGCACATGCCGGCCGCGGAAACCGGTCATGCCCGGATACCACGGCACGAACGGGGCACCCCAGGTTCCGGTCGCGTTCACGAGCAATTGGGTGACGAGCTCTTGCTCCCCCACCTCTCCCGCGAACCGCACGAGCAGGTCGGCACCCAGGTTCTCGACCGCGGTCACGTTCGCCGGTCGCACGACCTGGAACCCGTAGTGCTTCTCGTACTCGGCGTAGTACTCGGCCACCACCTCCCTGGCCGGCCGCGTACGGTCCGCGGTGTCGAAGCTCAACCCGAGTTCGTCCATTCCGGGCAGATCGTTCACCCGGTGTGCGAAACCGAGACGCAGCGCCTCCCACCGGAACTGCCACGCGCCGCCCGTTCCCGGACCCCGGTCGAGCACCACGAAGTCGTTGCCCGGATCCAGCCCCAGCCGCTGCAAGTAGTACGCCGTGGAGAGCCCCGCTTGGCCGGCGCCGACTATCGCGACTGCTGCCCGGGGTCGTTCCTCGTCCACGCCGATAGGCTATCGGCGTACGGCTCCAAGGTGCCGCCGAGGGGAGGCCGGCCGCCCCGCTCACGGGCCTCGAGCACTCAGCCGGAGCCCTGGCTGCAAGCAGCCTGCATGATAAGCTGGCCGCGGGTTTTCCTGTCCCACTTCATCAGAACTTGAATGCGAGGGGGTCACGCATGGGGCGCGGCCGTCAAAAAGCGAAGCACACCAAAGTGGCCCGGGAATTGAAGTACTACAGCCCGGAAACCAACTACTCCGCACTTGAGCGGGAGCTCGCCGGCAACGCCCGGCTTGAGGAAGACCTCGAGAAGTGGCCCGAGTACACCGACGCCGACGAGGACGACGAGTCCAAGACCGCCTGACCTTCGATTCGCGCGACGAGCATCCGGCTCTCGCGACTGTGTGTCACCGACGCCGGCATTCTTGTACAGCGGGCGGCCGCGCTCAATCGCGGTAACTGCCGACCAAGCGCACCGCCCCGCCGTCCACGCCCTTGGCGCCCTGCTCGAACCCCGTCAGATCCCGCTTCGAGCTCGACACGGTGCCGACCTGCCAAGCCGGCACGCCGTCGGCCGCGAGGCGCTCGCCGATGCTCGCGGCTGCCTCCGGCGCCACGACGGCGAGCATCCCGATCCCTAGGTTCCACGTGCCCTCGGCGCTCTTGAGGCTCGATCCGCCCATTTCCGAGAGCACGCGGAACACCGGATGCGGCGACCACGTCGAACGGTCGACCTCGACCCAGGCCCCTCGCGGCAGCACGCGGGCGAGGTTCGCGGCAATACCGCCGCCCGTCACATGACTGAGCGCGTGCACGGTGGCGCCGAGCTCGCCGTCGGCGAGCACTCGCAACAGCGGCGCCGTGTAGAGGCGGGTCGGCTCGAGCAGCACTTCGCCGATCGCACCACCTAGTTCGGCCGAATGCTCGGTGTAGCGCACGCGCCCCGGCCCATGGGCACGACCGAGAATGTGCCGCACAAGAGAGAAGCCGTTGCTGTGCAGTCCGCTGGATTCCAGTGCGATCACCGCATCGCCGTCGCGCACACGCGCAGGCCCCAGCAGGGCATCGGCCTCGACTACCCCCGCCGCGGCTCCCGCGAGATCGTAGTCGTCGGCGCCGAGCAGTCCCGGGTGCTCGGCGGTCTCGCCGCCGACGAGGGCGGTGCCGGTCTGAGCGCACTCGCGCGCGATGCCCGCGACGATCTGGGCGATGCGCTCGGGAATCACTTTGCCGCACGCGATGTAGTCGGTCATGAACAAGGGCTTCGCGCCCACCACGACGATGTCGTCGACGACCATGCCGACGAGGTCTTGGCCGATCGTGTCGTGCTTGTCGATCGCTTGTGCGATCGCGACTTTCGTGCCCACGCCATCCGTCGAACTCGCCAGCAGCGGTCGCTCGTAGCCTTTGAGCGCGGAAGCGTCGAAGAGTCCCGCGAAGCCGCCCACCCCGCCGAGCACTTCGGGCCCGTGGGTGCTCGCGACCGCCGACTTCATCAGCTCGACGGCCAGGTCTCCCGCGGCCGTGTCCACGCCCGCCTCGGCGTAGCCGGGGTTGCCGACCTGGGATGCTCCGCTCACGCGTCCAGCGTACCGGCGAGCCCACCGCGCTTGGATCGCGCCAACCCGAGCACGCGTGTGGGAGACTGAAACGTATCCGTCCGGATGCGTCTACCTTCCACGCGGGAGCCCAGCCTCAGCAATGTGCGGCATAGTCGGCGTCGTCTCTTCGAGTCCCGTCAACCAGCAGGTCTACGACAGCCTCGGACTGCTGCAGCACCGGGGGCAGGACTCCACCGGGATCGCCACGTGCGAAGGCAGCATCATCCACATGCACAAGGCCCGCGGCCAAGTGCGCGAGGCCTACCGCACTCGCGACATGCGCAGCCTGCTGGGCACGATGGGGCTCGGCCACGTTCGCTACACCACCCATGGCTCCGCCACGAGCGAGCAGGAGTCGCAGCCGTTCTACGTCAACGCGCCATACGGCATCGTGCTCGTGCACAACGGGAACCTCACCAACACCCGCGAACTCAGCAGAGAACTGTTCCACGTCGATCGTCGGCATTTGAACACGACCTCCGACACCGAGTTGCTCGTAAACGTGCTCGCGAACGAACTTCAAGCCGAGATCAACGGCAACGAACTCGATCCCGACCAGATCTTCAATGCGATCGCGCGCGTGCACGAGCGCGTGGAGGGCTCGTACGCGGCGATCGCGCTCATCGCCGGCCACGGGATGCTCGCCTTCCGCGACCCGTTCGGCATCCGCCCCCTCGTGATCGGCCGGCGCTCGCGCGGGCTCGTCGGCGACGAGTGGATCGTCGCGAGCGAGTCGCTCGTGCTCGAGAGCGGCGGCTACGACGTGGTGCGCGACATTGCGCCGGGCGAGGCCGTTTTCGTCGGGCTCGACGGCCAGATGGTGGCCCGTCAGTGCGCGCCCGACCCAAGGCTCGTTCCGTGCGCGTTCGAATACGTGTACCTCGCGCGGCCCGACTCGGTGATGAACGGCATCTCGGTGTACGAGGCGCGGCTGCGGCTGGGCGATCGTCTGGCCGACACGATCGCC
>CAYRUW010000187.1:0-3821 GCA_964427465.1 uncultured Diaminobutyricimonas sp. | reverse complement strand
CGAGACCTCCCTACCCGTGGGTCGAGTAGCCGCGTAGCGGCGTATCGAGACCTCCCTACCCGTGGGTCGAGTAGCCGCGCAGCGGCGTATCGAGACCCAGTCGCGCGGTCTCGATACGCGGGCGTTGCCCGCTACTCGACCCGCGGCGCGCGGTCTCGATACGCGGGCGTTGCCCGCTACTCGACCCGCGGGGTGCTGGGGATGCGCACCATGCCCTCCTGGGCCACGCTCGCCATGAGCGTGCCATCGCGCGAATAGAGCCTGCCTGTCGCCAGCCCGCGCCCGCCGATCGCGTTCGGCGACTCCTGCACGTACAAGAACCACTCGTCGACCCGGCCGAAGCGGTGCCACCACATCGCGTGGTCGAGACTGGCCGCGCGAAGGCCCGGCTGCGACCAGGCGACGCCGTGCCTGCGGAAGACCGGTTCCAGGATCGCATAGTCGCTCGCATAGACGAGCGCCGCGCGGTGCAGGTTCTCGTCGTCGGGCATCTTGCCCAGGGACCGCATCCACACCGCCTGATGTGCGACGCGCTCGCCCTCGACCGTGCGGTAGATGGGCGAGGTCACGTGGCGCACGTCGAACGGCCGCTCTCGCGCCCAGTGCTCAGCCACCGGATGCTGCACGCCGTTCAGCACTTCGGCCGCGCTCGGCAGCGACTCGGGCTCGGGGATTCCGGCCGGCATTTCGATTTGATGCTCGAGTCCCTGATCGGCGGTCTGGAAGGACGCGAGCATCGACAGGATCGGCTGTCCTTGCTGGTACGCCTGGGTACGCCTGGTCGAGAACGAACGGCCGTCATGGATCCGCTCGACCGAGAAGGTGATCGGCAGTGCGACATCGCCCGGTCTCAGGAAGTAGCCGTGGATCGAGTGCACGAATCGGTCGGAGTCGATCGTGCGGATTGCGGCGACGAGCGCTTGCGCTAGAACCTGGCCGCCGAACACCCGGCCGTGCGGCATCCACAGGCTCTGGCCGGTGAAGATGTCTTCCCTTGTCCTGGCTCCGGTGTCGATCAGATCGAGTGCGGTCAGCATGCCGGCAAGGGGGTCGGTCATGGGTTGTAGTTTAGAGCGAGAGATGTTCCGTACTGCCACCCTCCTTGACTCCGCGGCGCTAGACGACCTGCGGGTGTTCGTCGGCCGGGCCCGCGAGATCGAAGACGGCTCGGTCCGCCTGATTTCGGCTGGCGGCATCCTGGCCGTGTATGTCGCCGTGCTTTACCCGGTCGGGCTGCGCGACGAGACCCCGACCGTGCTGGGATTGCGCACTTTCGCTCTCGAAGACACCGAAGATTTCGACGTGGTCGTGCCGATCCGCTCGCTGGAGCAAAGGCTCGAATCGGCCAAGCTCGCCGTCTCCGGCGCTCGGGCAGAGCCAGACCTACCGGCAGATCCAGACGCACCCGAAGGGCCGAGCGTGCCAGGCGACCCGGTCGCACCCGAAAAGCCGGACCTGCCGGGGGAGTCGGACCTGCCCGGAGATCCAGACGCGCAAGACGACCCTGACGTGGGCGCGGGTCCAGTCGTGCCCGAAGATTCGAGCGTGCCCGAAGAGTCGGTCGTGCACCAACAGCAGGGCCGGCCGGTCACGGTCAATCTGCCGATGGAGGTCAACACCGTCACATGGACCGCGATCTCCCCGCCGCGCGGCGGCTGGGTGGAGCAGCAATCGACCGAAGCGGCCGTGCTCGAGCCGGTTGCGCGCAGCGGCATCGAAGAGATCGCGACGGCTGTGCCCGAGGCCGTCGGCAGCCAGATCGTGCGCAAGGCGAGGTCCGAGGTGTGGGGCCGTCCGATCGAAGGGCTGGAGCATGTGCCGGCCGGAGCCGCCTTCGCAGCGTTCAGCCTCGGCTTCCTGGGCGAGGATGCCGTTTCGATTCACGAGACCGGCCCGTGGACGCGTCTGACCACTCGGCGTGGTCATGTTCTGATCAAGCGCCGGGCGTGGACCCTGTCGCGCTGAACCTCACGCCTGGGCCGCGACCGCGCGTCCGGCCTGGCGCCCGCTGAACAGGCAACCGCCGAGGAAGGTGCCCTCGAGCGCGCGGTATCCGTGCATGCCGCCGCCCCCGAAACCGCTCGCTTCGCCGGCGGCGTAGAGCCCCGGAACCGGGCTGCCATCGGCCGAGAGCGCCCGGCCCTCGAGGTCGGTCTCTATACCGCCCAGGGTCTTGCGCGTGAGCACATGTAGTTTCACTGCGATCAGCGGAAAGTGCGATCGGTCGAGCATCCGGTGCGGTTTCGCGACCCGGATCAGCCGGTCGCCCCGATACTTGCGTGCTGCCCGGACTGCCGTCAATTGCGCGTCTTTGGTGAACTCGTTGTCGAGTTCGCGGTCACGGGATTCGAGTTCCAGCCGCACGCGTTCGGAATCGATGCGGGTCCCGGGCGAGAGCTGCTGCATCCCCGAAATGAGTTCGTCGAACGTCGACGCGACCACGAAATCGTCGCCGCGCGCTTTGAACGCCTCCACCGGGCCGGTGGCGCCCCGGCCGAGCCGTTGCCTGACCAGCTCCAGGATGCTCTTGCCGGTCAGATCGGGGTTCTGCTCGCTGCCCGAGAGCGCGAACTCCTTCTCGATGATGCTCTGTGTGAGCACGAACCAACTGTGCTCGTGCCCGCTGCTCACGATGTGCTCGAGCGTGCCGAGCGTGTCGAAGCCCGGGAACAACGGAACCGGAAGGCGATGTCCGGTCGCATCCAGCCACATGCTCGACGGGCCGGGCAGGATGCGGATGCCGTGACGGGCCCAGACCGGTGCGTAGTTGGTTATCCCCTCGGTGTAGTGCCACATCCGATCTCGATTGATGAGCCGCGCGCCTGCCTTTTCGGTGATTCCGAGCATCCGACCGTCCACATGGGCGGGCACGCCGCTTAGCATGTGCTTGGGAGCCGGGCCCATGCGTTCCGGCCAGTACTGGCGCACCAGGCGAAGGTTCCCGCCTATGCCTCCGCTAGTCACGATCACAGCGCCGGCCTCGAATTTGAACCGTCCGGCGAGCTGCCGGTTGCTTGCCTCGCCGCGCGCCGCCTCGTCGGGGGCGAGAACGGTGCCGCGCACGCCCGTCACAGCGCCGGCAGTCTTCGTGAGGCCGTCCACGCGATGCCGGAACTTCATTTGCACGAGGCCGCGCTCCATGCCCGCGCGGACCTTTTTCACGAACGGCTTCAGCAGAGCGGGGCCTGTGCCCCACACGATGTGGAACCGCGGCACGGAGTTGCCGTGGCCGTTCGCGCTGTAGCCGCCGCGCTCGGCCCAGCCGACGACGGGAAAGAACCGGATTCCGCGTTGGGCGAGCCACGACCGCTTCTCGCCGGCGCAGAACGCCAGATATGCTTCCGCCCATTTGCGCGGCCACTCGTCTTCGGGCCGGTCGAACGCTGCCGAGCCGAGCCAATCCTGACGCGCGAGTTCGTGGCTGTCGCGCACGCCCATCCGACGTTGTTCTGGGCTGTCGACGAGGAAGAGTCCGCCGAACGACCACCAGGCCTGGCCGCCGAGACTGGCTTCGGGCTCTTGTTCGAGAACGATCACGCGCTTGCCCGCGGCCACGAGTTCGGCGGTGGCGACGAGTCCAGCCAGCCCCGCCCCGACCACGATCGCGTCGGCCTGCTGTGTCATGTCAAGCTCCTCGTGCTCGTCGTCCGTACATGCGAGCGCTCAAGTCCGGCAGTAACAGGATGGCTGCAGCGAAGCCGTCTGTGCCGCTCGCGCGCGGCGATTCGGCCGAATCCCGCCCACCGACGGTCTCGATACGCCGCGCTTTGCGCGTCTACTCGACCCGCCCTCCCGGGGTCTCGATACGCCGCGCTTTGCGC
>CAYRUW010000186.1:0-3836 GCA_964427465.1 uncultured Diaminobutyricimonas sp. | reverse complement strand
CAAGTAAGCGAAAGTCAAGACAACTCCGTCTACCCGCTCGCGGGTCAGCGCCTGCATGCCATACTCGGTGCGTGACCTCAGCGGAAAAACCCGGGCAGCCGTACGGCCTTGCCGTCTTCCTCATCGTCGCCGGCGCGCTCGGCTGGCTGGCCTCGTTCGCGCTCACGCTCGAGAAATTCCACTTGCTCGACGAGCCGGATGCCGTGCTCAGTTGCGACTTCAGCCTCGTCGTGCAGTGCGGCGCGAACCTCGCCTCCGCGCAAGGCGCCGCGTTCGGCTTCCCGAACCCGCTCATCGGGCTCGGCGGGTTCGTCGCACCCATCGCCGTGGGAGTCGGGCTGCTCGCCGGCGCGCGGTTCGCCAACTGGCTCTGGATCCTTTTTGACCTCGGGATCGCGGGTGCGCTCGCGTTCGTGATCTGGCTGATCGGGCAGAGCATCTTCGTGCTGGGCACCCTGTGCCCGTGGTGCATGCTCGTCTGGGCCGTGACGATCCCGCTGTTCTGGGCGGTCACGCTGCACATACTCGCTACCGGCAAGCTCCCGGTACCCGCGCGCGCCCGCAGGTTCTTCGCGGTGGCCTACACGTGGGTCCCCGCGATCACGCTCGTGTCGTACCTAGTGGTCGCGGTCATCGCGCAAGCACGGCTGAACGTGCTCGCGTTCGTGTGAACTCAGCCGAACCAGAGGGCCAGTTCGCGAGCCGCAGACTCCGGCGAGTCTGAGCCGTGCACGAGGTTCTGCTGCACCTTTAGCCCCCAGTCGCGGCCGAAGTCGCCCCGGATCGTGCCGGGCGCCGCGCTCGTCGGGTCGGTGGCACCCGCGAGCGTGCGGAAACCCTCGATCACACGGTCGCCCGCGACCCGCATCGCGACGACCGGACCGCTCTCCATGAACTCCACGAGCGGCTCGTAGAACGGCTTTCCGGCATGCTCCGCGTAGTGCGCGGCGAGCAGTTCGCGGTCGGGTTGCACGAGACGGATATCGACGAGCTGATAGCCCTTGGCCTCGATTCGCCGCAGGATCTCGCCGGTCAGACTGCGCGCGACACCGTCGGGCTTGACCAGGACCAGGGTTTCTTCGACGCTCATTCGATCTCCTTCATGTTCCGAATCGGTCCTACGAGTCCTCGGGCCCCTCGGCGGTGCGCACCCGGTCCAGCTGCCTGCCCTTGACGAAGCAGAACACCCACATGGCCACGAAACCGGCGCCGATGCCGAACATGATCGGCAACAGCGCACCGGTGCCGATCAAGGCCGCTTGCAACAGCCAGCCTGCCCAGATCCCCCACGGATAACGCACGAGCCAGGCGCCGAGCAGCAACAGCACGAGGAACGCCGCTCCCCCGCCGAGCGCAGCGGCCGGCGGCAGCAAGCCCAGCCCGAACACGGTGAGCGCGACGAAGAACATCAAGAACGCCTCGAGGCCGAGCACGATCGACAGCAATGATTCGGTTGCCGAACGCTGTCGCCGGGATGCTGCTGCGCTCACAACCGCCATCCCTCGTTCACCGCGATCTCGATCGCGTCCGCCACGAGCGTGATCGAACCGGTCACGAGCACTGCGCGGCCCGGCGCATCCGAGGCCCAGTCCCGTGCGGCAGCGATTGCATCCTCGGCAGCCTTGAAGCGCTCGACGGGCATGTGGCCCACCCCGGCCACCACTAGATCCGCCAATTCGTCGACGGCCAGCGCCCGGTCCGAACTCGACTCGGTGACATGGAACCTCGTCGCAAGCGGCTCGAGCGCGGCGATCATCCCCGCCGCATTCTTGTCGGCGAGAACGCCGAACACAACGGCCACCTGCTCGAAGTCGAAGTACTGCGTGATCGCTGCTGCCAGTGCCTCCGAGCCATGCGGGTTGTGCGCCGCGTCGACCACGACGCTCGGCTCCGTGCCGATCACCTCGAGCCGGCCCGGGGAGGTGGCGGTCGCCAATCCCTCGGCGAGCACGTCGTGTGCGATCGCCTGCCGGCCGTCGCCCAGGAACGACTCGACCGCGGCAATGGCCACACTCGCGTTCTGCGCCTGGTGATCCCCGAACAAGGGCAGGAACAGTTCGTCATAGCGCCGGGCAAGGCCTTGCACCGAGATCACCTGGCCGCCCACCGCCACCGAACTCGAGAGCAATTCGAACTGGCTCCCCTCGATCGCGAGCGTGGCTTCGCTCAGCTCGGCCGCGTGCCGAAGCACCGTTTCCGCGGCCGGCTCCTGCTTCGCGCTCACCACTCGGGCGGCGGGCTTGATGATGCCCGACTTGGTGCGCGCGATCTCTTCCAGGGTCGAGCCGAGCCGGTGGGTGTGGTCGAGCGCGATCGGCGTGAACACTGCGACATTGCCGTCGGCGACGTTCGTCGAGTCCCATTCGCCGCCCATGCCGACCTCGAGCACGGCGACGTCCACGGGAGCGTCCGCGAAACTCGCGAACGCGAGCACCGTGAGCGCCTCGAAATAGGTGAGCGCCGGGTCGCCGGCGGCGGCTAGTTCGGCATCGATCATGAGCAGGTAGGGCTGGATGTCGTTCCAGTTCTGCACGAGTGCCGCATTCGAAATCGGCTGCCCGTCGATCACTATTCGTTCGTTGACCCGGCTCAAGTGCGGACTCGTAAGCAATCCGGTGCGCAAACCGTGTGCGCGCAGGATGCTCTCGGCGATCCGGCTCGTGCTGGTCTTGCCGTTCGTGCCGGTGACGTGGATCACCGGGAACGCGCGCTGCGGGTCGCCAAGCAGGTCGGCAGTGCGCCTGGTCGCTTCGAGCCTCGGCTGAGGCTCGGCTTCCCCTACTCGTTCCAGCAAGGCCGAGTAGACGGCGTCGGCCGCCTGCTGATACTCCGCGTCGTCGAACGCGGGGTCGTCGGTCATGTGCGCTCCAGTGCCACGCTCACGGCCGAAGACCGGCCGACCGGTGTCGTCTCCGCTTCAGCCTCACCCACGCTGATCGCGACCGCAAGCGTCTCCGCCGAGATCAGAGACTCGTGCGCGCGGATCGCGTCGCGAGCCTCGGCGTCGCCGCCGAGTGTCAGGCGGATACGATCGCTCACGTCGAGACCGGCATCCTTGCGGGCCTGCTGCACGACGCGCACGACGTCCCGCGCGAGGCCCTCCGCCTCGAGTTCGGGGGTCGTGACCGTGTCGAGCACGATGAACCCTCCGCCCGGCAGGAAGGCCACCGCGCTGTCGGGGTCTTCGAGTTCGAGTTGCAATTCGAACTCTCCGGCCGCGAGTTCGACCCCGCCGACGACCACGGTGTCTGCGGAACTCTGCGACCAGTCGCCCGCCTTCGCAGCCTGAATCACGCGCTGCACATCGCGGCCCAGTCGAGGCCCGAGCGCACGCGCGTTGACGCTGAGCCGCTGCGCGATGCCGAACTCGCCCAGACTGCCCTCGACGAGTTCCGTGAACTCGCACGCCTTGACGTTGAGCTCGTCACGCAAAATGTCGCCGAAGCCGGCCAGCGCGCCGGCATCTTCCGCGACCACCGTGAGCTTCGCGAGCGGCAGTCGCACCCGCAGCCCGCGCGCCTTGCGCACCGCGAGCCCGGCAGAGGCGACCTCACGCACCCGATCCATTGCAGCGACGAGCGCGTCGTCGGCCGGGAAGGCCTCCGCCTCGGGCCAGTCCTGCAAGTGCACACTGCGCCCGCCGGTGAGCCCTTGCCAGATCTCCTCGGCGACGAGCGGGATGAGCGGCGCGGCAACCCGGGTGATCGTCTCGAGCACCGTGTAGAGGGTGTCGAACGCGTCCCGGTCGTCGCCCTCCCAGAACCGGTCGCGGCTGCGCCGCACGTACCAGTTCGTGAGCACGTCGGCGAAGTCGCGCAGCGCTGCCGCAGCGAGCG
>CAYRUW010000185.1:0-3840 GCA_964427465.1 uncultured Diaminobutyricimonas sp. | reverse complement strand
CTCGCCGATCGCGGTGACCGCCGCGAAGGCGCGCTCGCTCGCGACCCGGTCGACGGTCCGCTGCCACAGGCTGCCGGCATGCGTGAGCACGTTCGTCTTGTGCACGAGCGTGAGCCGGTTGCGGCGCTTGGAGGCGGTCTCGAACGCGAAACGCACGACCCGCTCGACGCCGAACGCCGTGTTAACGCTCAGCTCGTTCGCGATCTCGTGCGGCGTGTCCCGTCGGATCGCACCACCGTTTCCCGCATAAGGGCCTTCCGTGCCCTCGCGCACGACCACGAAATCGACCTCGCCCGCATCGGCGAGCGGAGTCGGGATGCCAGGCAGAAGCCTCGTCGGACGCAGATTCACGTAGTGATCGAACGCGAAACGCAGCTTCAGCAGGAGTCCGCGCTCGATAATCCCGCCGGCCAGCCGCGGGTCGCGGGGGTCGCCACCGACCGCTCCGAGCAGGATCGCATCGTGCCCGGCCAAAGCGTCCAGGTCTGCTTGCTCGAGAATCCGGCCGGTCTCCAGATAGTGTCCCGCCCCGAACGGGAACTCCGCGACCTCGAGCCGGACATCGTCGGGCAGCACCGCCCGCAGGACTTTGAGCGCTTCGGCGACCACTTCGGGGCCGATTCCGTCGCCGGGGATTGCTGCGAGCGACACGGTGCGGGCCAAGGCTCCTCCTGAACTGTCAAACAGTGTTCCTGGGCGACTTTCGGGAAACTCTCAGAGCACGCCGAGAAGCCCTCGTCTCCGCGGGAATCGCGGCCGGATTCCACAGTATCGGACCGCGGCGCCATGGATCTCCCGGGTTCTCGGAGCTTGCCTCGTTACGTTCTTCGGCGCAGCCGCCTGAAACCCAGCGGCGGGCACGAGAAAGGACACACAATGAGCATCGGACTCGGGATCTTCCTGTTCGTAGTCGGCGCCATCCTCACCTTCGCGCTCAACTTCGACGTCGAGTGGATCGACCTCGACCTCGTCGGCTACCTGCTCATGGGAGCGGGCGTCGTGATCGCGATCATCGGGCTCGCCCTTCTGGCCCGGCGACGCTCGGTCACGACCACGCACACGAGCACCGATCCGGTGACCGGCGAACGGGTTACCCGCCGCTCGGACGACGACCCGCTCGTGTGAGGGCTCAGTCGAGGATCAGGTCCACCTCGCGCAGGACGGTTGCGTCCGTCGCTTTCCGCACGCTCTCGAGGATCTCGTCGGGCACCGGCGAGTCGACGATGAGCACGCTGAGCGCCTGACCGCCCGCCGCACGGCGCGCGATCTGCATGCCGGCGATGTTGATCGACGCATCGCCGAGTTCCTTGCCGAACACCGCGACGATCCCGGGGCGATCCTTGTACAGCATCACGATGAGGTGCTGCGCGATGGGCACCTCGACGTCGTAGCCGTTGATCTCGACGATCTTCTCGATCTGCTTGGGCCCGGTCAGGGTCCCCGACACCGATAGCTGCGTGCCGTCGGTGAGCGCACCGCGGATGGTGAGCAGGTTGCGGTACTCGTCGCTCACCTGGTCGGTGATCAGGCGAACCTCGACATCGCGCTGTTCGGCCAGCAATGGCGCGTTGACGTAACTGACTTGCTCGCTCACGATGGGCGAGAAGATGCCTTTGAGGGCAGCGAGCTTGAGCACGCTCACGTCGTAGTCGACGAGTTCGCCACGCACCTCGACGTCGACGCTCGCGAGCGGCTTGTCGGCCAGTCCCGAGAACACCTGCCCGAGCTTCTCCATAAGCGGGATGCCTGGGCGCACATACTCGTCGATGATGCCGCCCGCGACGTTGACCGCATCCGGCACGAGTTCGCCGCCGAGCGCAAGCCGCACGCTGCGCGCGACCGAGACGCCCGCCTTCTCCTGTGCCTCCTCAGTGGAAGCGCCCAAGTGCGGGGTGAGCTGGATGTTGTCGAGTTCGAGCAGAGGCGAGCCGCTCGGTGGTTCGTTCACGAACACGTCGAGCCCGGCTCCGGCGATCCGCTTCGACTTGAGCGCCGCATACAGCGCCTCTTCGTCGATGATTCCGCCCCGGCTCGCGTTCACGATGCGCAGGTTCGGCTTCGCCTTCGCGAACTGCTCGTGACCGATCAGTCCCGTCGTCTCGGGGGTCTTCGGGATGTGGATGGTGATGAAATCGGCCTGACTCACGAGCTCGTCGAGATCGACTAGCGTCACGCCGAGTTGCTGCGCGCGGCTGGGCATCACGTACGGGTCGTATGCGATCAGGCTCGCCCCGAATCCGGCGAGGCGCTGCGCCACGAGCGTTCCGATCCGGCCGAGGCCGACGATGCCGATCGTCTTCTCGTACAGCTCCGTGCCCGTGAAGGCGGAACGGCGCCACTCGCCCGCTTTCGCGGAAGCGTTCGCGGCCGGAATGTGCCGGGCCAGGGAAAGCAAGTGGCCGATCGCGAGTTCGGCGGCGCTCACGACGTTCGAGGTCGGCGCGTTCACGACCATCACGCCCGCTGCCGTCGCCGCCTTGATGTCGACGTTGTCCAGGCCGACACCGGCGCGCGCGACGACCTTGAGCCGCACCCCAGCCGCGATGGCCTCCGCGTCGACCTTGGTGGCCGACCTCACCAGGATCGCGTCGGCTTCCGCTATCGCCTGGAGAAGTGCGGATCGATCGGTGCCGTCGACGGTACGGATCTCGAAGTCGGGCCCGAGGGCTTCGAGTGTCGCGGGGGAGAGTTCTTCGGCGATCAGCACTACCGGCTTGGCCACGAGCGTCCTTCGGAATCGGGGAAACAGGCGAATCCACTCTATTGCAGGCGTGCGGGCTGCCCGCGCCGTCGCTCAGAACGGGGGACGCAGTTCGGCTTCGAGGGCGATCAGGCTCAAGCTCGACGCGGCTACCGCGGCAAGACCGACCACGTAGACGAGCGCTTTCGCGAAATAGCGTTGCCTCAAGCCCACCCACGTTGCGATGGCGAAGGCCGCCGGGGGTATCGCGACGCCCGCGATGAGCACGCCCCAGGGCACCGGTTCCAGACCGAACGACGTGTAGAACCCGGGCAGCTCGACGAGGTTCGAGAGCGCCTCGAACAGGTCGTATGCGTAGAACAGTCCGAACACGATCGCTATCGCGATGCTCACGCCGTCGAAGCGGGAGCTGGCGGCAGAACGAGCTGCATCGGCGCCCGGCCCGGATGCGGTGCGCTTGTCCCGAGCGTCTGGACCGATCATGACCCGATCCCCAGGAAGAAGGGCCACGGGATAAGCACCACCAGGCCGGCGAGAAGCCACAGGATGCGCACCGCGAAGCTCGATCCGCGGGTGAGCACGATCGTCACGCCGAACCACAGTGCGCAGCACACGATCGCCAGGAATTCGCCGAACTGGAACATGATCGCGCCCAGCAGGAACCTCGGGCTGCCGCCGGTCAGCTGCACGCCGATTATCCAGAACACGGTGAACACCAGGTAGATGCCCGCGATCACGCCGAGCGTCGCCGTGAGCGCGAGCCTTCGGCCCTCTACTTGCCCGGCTCGCGCAACCGCGACCGAATCCGGCGCCCGTTCCGGCTCCTGTCGGGGCGCGGGCGATTCGGCTGTGCCGCCGGGCCGATCGGCGTCGCCGGCCCAGCTCAGGGCATCCTCGTCGGGATCGCGCGCCATATCCGACACCCTAGCGCGCGATCCCCCAGTGTCTTACACAAACGTCAGCGCCCAGCGCTGCCTCGCCGAGCGCGCTCGCGCGCACGGCATATAAGCACGGTTCACACGGAAGTCAGCGCCCAGCGCCGCCTCGCCGAGCGCGCTCGCGCGCACGGCACATAAGCACGGTTCACACGGAAGCCAGCGCCCAGCGCTGCCTCGCCGAGCGCGCTCGCGCGCACGGCA
>CAYRUW010000184.1:0-3856 GCA_964427465.1 uncultured Diaminobutyricimonas sp. | reverse complement strand
GCCAGTTGCGGCCTGGGCGCCCACCCATCGGGTTCGGGCATCTTCGCGCGTTCCAACCGCGGGCCGCAGCCGGGCGGGACTCGACGCGCTCGCCGACTTCGGGCCGCTCGCAGCGTTCGTCGCCGACCCGTGCGTGACCGACGTGTTCGCGAACGGGCCAGGCGAGCTCTGGGTGGACAGCGGCAGCGGGCCCGAACGCCAGGACCACCCCCGGATCGCCGAGAGCGAGTTGCGCGAACTCGCGGTGCGCCTCGTCGCCGCCGGGGGCAGGCACGTCGACGAGGCCGCGCCGTGCGTGGATGCGCGACTCGGCGACGGCATCCGCGTCCACGCCGTGCTTCCGCCGGTCTCCACGAGAGGCACCCTGCTGTCGATCAGGTTGCCCCGGCCGGAGCGCTGGACGATCGAAGATCTGGATCGGCGCGGCTTGTTCCCCCCGGGGATGCGGGCCCGCGTCGAGCGAGCGGTAGCCGCCCGCCGGAACGTCCTCGTGACCGGTGCGGCGGGAAGCGGCAAGACGACGTTGCTATCGGCGATGCTCGCGTCGGCGAGCCCGCGCGAGCGGATCGTCGCCATCGAGGACGTTGCGGAGTTGCGGGTCGCGCATCCGCACTTCGTCGCGTTGCAGGTGCGGCAGGCGAACATCGAGGGCGCCGGCGAGCTCGGGCTTTCGCGGCTCGTTCGGGAAGCGCTGCGGATGCGCCCCGACCGGCTCGTGCTCGGGGAGTGCCGCGGCGCCGAGGTCGGCGACCTGCTCATGGCGCTCAATACGGGGCACGACGGCGGTGCGGCGACCATGCACGCCAATTCGATCGACGATGTGCCTTCCAGGCTCGAAGCGCTCGGCGCGCTCGCCGGCATGACCGCGGAGACGGTCGCGCGCCAGGCGGTGAGCGCACTAGACGTCGCCTTCCACCTCGAACGCACAGACTCGGGCCGCAGTCTCGTCGCGGCCGGAAGATTCGTGCTCGACGGACCGCGGCTGGGCATCCGGCCGCTGCAATGATGCGCGCAGGCGGGGTTGCACGGGAGCGGGAACGGGTCGAGCCCGGGTCTGGGTTCGCACGGATCGCGGCGGTCGCGCACCGCATCGCGGTTCTGCTCGCAGGCGGTGTGCCGCCTCCCTCGGCCTGGTCGTACCTCGACGATCTGCCGGGCGTCGCGAGCGTGGCGCAGCGGGTGGGCGCTGGCGAACCGGTCGATGAAGCGCTCCGCGCCCATGCCGCCGAGTGCGACCAACGCGAACGGCCCGCGTGGGTCGCGCTGATTGCGGCCTGGTCGCTTGCAACCCAGGTGGGCGCGCCGCTCGCGCCCACGCTCGAACGGTTCGCTGCGATGCTGCGTTCGCTCGCCGACGCCGAGCGCGAAGTGCGCATTGCGCTTGCCGGCCCGCAAGCAACAGTGCGGCTTGTGACGGCGTTGCCCGCGGTCGGCGTCGTGCTGGGACTCGCACTCGGGTTCGACACGCTCGGCATTCTGCTGGGCACTTCGCTGGGCTGGGCATGTCTTGCCGCGGGTGCCCTGTTGCTGGCCGTCGGGCGGTCGTGGACGAGGCGTCTGGTCGCCCGTGCCGAGCCGGATTCGAGGCTGCCTGGTCTGCCGCTCGACCTCGCTGCGATAGCGGTGTCCGGTGCCGTGTCGCCGGCGCGCGTGCCGGCAGTGGTCGCGGAGCAATTGGCTGCCGCGGATGGCGTGCCTTCCGACGAGGCCGCAGCGCACATCTTGGCTGCACTCGAGCTCTCGCGACGTGCGGGCGTGCCAGCCGCGGCACTGCTATGCGCCGAAGCCGATCAATGCCGGCGGGAGCATCTGGCCGAAGTGCGCATCCGGGTGGCCCGGCTCGGAGTCACGCTCATGCTTCCGCTCGGAATGTGCGTCTTCCCGGCGTTCGTCGCCGTCGGGGTGGTGCCGCTCGTGATGAGCGTCATCTCGTCCACAGTTGCATCCGGGTGATGCATGCGCGCATCCGACTGGTTGCGCGAGGGCGATGTGAAGCAATGGGGGATGCTGGGAGCGCTCGTGCCGCCATCGATCGAAGTTCTCGGAGGCACGAAATATGCACAGAATACGGATGCGCATCCGGCGCGAGCCACATCGTCTGCCGGATGGCCTGCGCCCGTTCCGCACGTGGTTAGCCGACGACGGCGCGGCCACGGCAGAGTACGTGATCGCGACAATGGCCGCGGTGGGTTTCGCCGGCCTGCTCGTGATGATCTTGCGCAGCGAAGAGGTGCGGCAGATTCTCACCGACATGGTCCGCAATGCGCTGAGCCTTCCCGGATGAGCGCCGGCCAAGGCTCGCGAACACGAACCGGCCGGGAGCGCGGCAGCGTTACCGCCGAGTTCGCGGTGGCGTTGCCCGCCGTGATCGCGGTGCTCGCCCTCGTGCTCGCCGGAGTGCAGGCAGGCATCTTGCAATCGAGGCTGCAGGACGCGTCGGCAGCGACGGCGCGCGCGCTCGCCCGAGGCGACTCGAATGCCGCGGCGGACCGGCTTCTGCAGCGCCTCGTGCCCGGTGCGCGGCTTACCAGACGAGACGAGGGCGGCCTCGTGTGCGTGCGTTCGGCCGTGCGCGCCGAGGCGCTACTGGGCATGCAGGTCACCGCGGGAAGTTGCGCGCTCGTCGAGGCACGGTGACGGCCGACCAGCGCTCTGCCGCCCGGAAGCCCGGCCGAGGCGAGCGCGGGAGCGGGAGCGCGAGCGGCGGGCGTGGGAGCGGGAGCGAGAGCACGAGCGGGAGCCGAATGCCGGTGAAGCTCGTCGAAAGCGGCATGGCGAGAGGGGGCAGGCGAGGTGAGGCATGGAACCTGGTGACCTCCGCCGAATCACCGCAGGACGCGGCGCCAAGAGTGTTCAGTCCTGCTCCGCCGCGTCGATCCGATTCGCTGGCGGGTAGGTGATCGCCGTGCCCTCGACGTGCGCGAACGAAGTGAGCGACTCCTCGCGCCAATCGGTCTCGGTGAAGATGTCGCGCACTTGCACACCGCGCACGATGAGCGCGTCGCCCACCATGGACCGATGACACCGCCAGGGGACGGCTTCCGCGCACATGATCGCCGTGGTCCGGCCCGTCGCCGCCTCCATGAGTTCCGCAACGCCCTCGGCGAATCCGGTGGTCTGCATGTAGTCGGCGTAGCCGCGGAAGCTGGCGTTTCGCCATCCCGCGTTGAGGTCGGAGTCTTTGCTCGCGTGTCTCAGCCCGCCGAGTTTCGGGAAGTGACGGTACTCGATGCCGTGGGCGGGCAGGCTGCTGCCGAGGTTGTCGATGTGGAATTGCGGCGAGTGCCGCGATTTCGGCACCGTTCGAACATCGGCGAGCAGCTCGATCCGGTAGGCGCGCAGTATGGCGATGAATTCTGCTTCGCTGCGAGTCGAGTGCCCGACGGTGTAGACGATCATGCTGCTTCCGACGGTACTGGCCGCACGCGCCTTCGCGACCGGATGCGCCGCATCCGCACAGGTCGCCATGGCCCGGACCGGGGCAGCGGATCGGTGCAAGTGCTCGGACTAGTCGCGGCAGTGCTGGCCTTCGCGGGACTCGCCCTGCCCCTCGCTCACGCGCTCATCGTGAAACGCGAGACCGTGACAGCGGCCGAATCGGCTGCGCTCGCGGCGGCGGACACCGCCGTCGGCATCCTTTCCGGCTTCCCATGCCAGGCTGCGGCGCGGGTCGCTGAGGCGAACGGGACCGATCTGGACGCGTGCGTCGCCGACGGTTTCGTCGTGACCGTGCGGGTTCGTTCGGCCGCCCTCGGCATGCCGGTGCTCGCGACCGCGACGGCAGGTCCACCGTGAGCGCCGGTCCTGAGTTCTAAACGGAAGCGCAACGCCTCGTAGGTTGTGGCTGTTCACACTC
>CAYRUW010000183.1:0-3879 GCA_964427465.1 uncultured Diaminobutyricimonas sp. | reverse complement strand
GCACGCCGAAGCCTCCGGGCACACAAATGCCGTCGAGATCGGCCAGGGCCCGCGCAGCGCCTTCCTCGGTCTCGCACTCGTCGGACGGTATCCAGCGCAGACTCACCCGGGTGTGCTGTGCGAAGCCGCCCGCCCGCAGCGCCTCGGTTACCGACAAGTACGCATCCGGCAGGTCGATGTACTTGCCGACGAGGCCGATCGTGACCTCGTGCTTGGGCTCATGCACCGCTTCGAGCAGTTCGCTCCAGCCCTCCCAGCGCACGTCGGTGGCGGCAAGGCCCAGCTGGTCGATGATGTAGGCGTCCAGCCCTTGCGAATGCAGCATGCGCGGGATGTCGTAGATGCTCGGCACGTCGACCGCGTTGACCACAGCGGGCTCCTCGACGTCGCACATGAGGGCGATCTTGCGGCGGTTCGATTCCGACACCGGCCGGTCGCTGCGCAGCACGAGGGCATCCGGCTGGATGCCGATGGAGCGCAGAGCTGCCACCGAGTGCTGGGTCGGCTTGGTCTTCTGCTCGCCCGAAGCGCCCATGTACGGAACGAGCGAGACGTGCACGAAGAACACGTTTCGCCGGCCGAGCTCATGCCGCACCTGCCGGGCCGCCTCGATGAACGGCTGACTCTCAATGTCGCCGACCGTGCCGCCGATCTCGGTGATGATCACATCCGGTGCCGGGTCTTCATGCGCTTGCAGCCGCATCCGGCGCTTGATCTCGTCGGTGATGTGCGGGATCACTTGCACGGTGTCGCCCAGGTATTCGCCGCGGCGCTCCCTCGCGATCACTTGCGAGTAGATCTGGCCCGTCGTGACGTTCGCGGCTTGACTCAGGTTGATGTCCAAGAACCGCTCGTAGTGGCCGATGTCGAGGTCGGTCTCCGCGCCGTCGTCGGTGACGAACACTTCGCCGTGCTGGAACGGGTTCATCGTGCCTGGGTCGACGTTCAAGTACGGGTCGAGCTTTTGCATCACCACGCGCAGTCCCCTCGCGGTGAGCAGGTTGCCCAGGCTCGCGGCGGTGAGCCCCTTGCCGAGCGACGAGACCACGCCCCCGGTCACGAAAATGTGCTTGGCGACCTTGCCATTGGCGATTGTGCCGGATACGGCGCTCACCCGTGACGAAGTGTCGGCGGCTTGGCCATCGGATGCGAAAGCCCCGGTTGACGCCGACCGGGATGCCGCAGACCCCGATGCCGCCGACCCGGATGCTGAAGCACCGGATGCCGCGATGCCTGACCCTGTGGCGCCGGACGCCGCAGGCTCGGAGCCGGAAGTTGAACCAGAAGAAGAACTGCCCGCGTCAGAAAGGTTCGCCACGGGCTTCCATGCTATCCCACCGATCCTGTGAACCGCCGGGTCCGACCCGCCGGTTCCGGGCGCTTTGCGTCGACCTGCGTGCGGTGCCTGGCGAACAGAGCGTCGACGACCCCGCGAACCGCGCCCTCCAGTGGTGTCTCCGGCTAGCTGCGCGAGGTCTCGAGCAGCTCGCGCGCGTGTGCCAGACCGGACTCGGAGTCGGGCAGGCCGCTGAGCAGGCGAGCCATTTCGGCCGTACGCTCGTCGCCTTCGAGTCGCTGCACGCTCGAGGCGGTGACCGAGCCGTCGCTGTTCTTGACCACACGTAGGTGGTTGTTCGCGAACGCCGCGACTTGCGCCAAGTGCGTCACGACGATCACTTGCGCGCTCTCGGCGAGGCGTGCCAGCCGGCGGCCGATCTCGATCGCGCTCGCCCCGCCGACCCCGGCGTCGACTTCGTCGAAGATGAACGTCGGCACCGGATCGCTCGATGCGATCACGACCTCGATCGCGAGCATGACCCGCGAGAGTTCGCCACCCGATGCGCCGCGCGCGATCGGCCGGGGCTCGGATCCGGGATGCGGCCGCAACAGAATCGACACCGCATCGGCGCCCGTCGCCGTGAACTCCGCGCGCTGCGAAACCTCGACCGTGAGTTCCGCGTGCGGCATCGCGAGTGCAGCGAGCTCGCTTGTCACTTGCTGCGCAAGCCGGGTCGCCGCCTCAGTTCGCAGGGCCGTGAGCTGCGCGGCCAGCGCCGCGACGAGTTCGCGATCCCGCTCGACCGACGCGGTCAGTTCGTCGATGCGATCGGAATCGCTGTCCAGCTCGACCAGTCGCGCACTCCCAGTGCCGAGAAAGTCGATCGCCTCTTCGAGCGAGCCGTGCCTGCGGATGAGCGCGCCGAGCGCCGCGCGCCGCTCCTGCACGAGTTCGAGCTCGCGGCCGCCGTCGCTGTCGAGGCCGCCGAGGTAGCTTGCGAGCTGGGCCGAGATGTCGGCTACGGCGACGGATGCTGCCGCGAGCGCTTCGACGATCGGCTCGAGCTGGGCGTCGTGTCCGCTCATCCGCTCGAGAGCACGCCGGGCGCCCTCGAGCATGCCGACCGCGTCGGGCGTATCGTCGAGAGACTGCGACGACACGAGTTCTTGCGCTTGCGCGGCCGCAAGTCGAAGGTCTTCGAGGTTGCTCAACCACTCAGCCCGCGCGCTGAGCTCGTCGTCTTCGCCGCGCTGCGGATCGAGCGCTTCGACTTCGGCGACAGCAGCACGTAGCTCCTCGGCCTCGCGCGCCCGGCGATCGCGCTCGGCGACGAGTCGCTCCAGTTCGCGCGTTCCGGCGCGCCAGCGCTCGAACACTTCCCCGTACTCGGCGAGAACCGACTGCAACTCGGCGCCGGCGAACCGGTCGAGGGCGTCGCGTTGCGCGGCCGCCGACCGCAACCGCACCTGATCCGACTGTCCGTGGACGACAACCAGTTGTTCGCCGAGCTCGGTGAGCACCCCGACCGGGGTCGTACGTCCGCCGACCACTGCCCGGCTTCGCCCCTCGCCCGACACCGAGCGCGAGAGCACGAGCGCAGCGTGAGCTACGCCCGCTTCGCCGCTACCGGCCGTTGCAGTGCCGAAGTCTGCTTCGGGGTCGAGGTCGCCCCCGGCATCGCGCACGCGCTCGGCGATCGCCCCCTCCGCCGGCACCCGCCAGGTGCCCTCCACGACCGCCTGGCTCGCCCCTGACCGCACGGTGCCCGAATCCGCGCGAGCGCCGAGCAGCAAGCCGAGAGCCGTGACCACCATGGTCTTGCCGGCACCGGTCTCACCGGTGAGCGCTGTGAACCCGGGGCCGAGCGGCAAGCGCGCCTCGCCGATCACCCCGAGATCCCGGATCGATATCTCCTCGATCACAAGCAGTCCCCGTCAAGCCGCATTTGCGCTCCCCCGCTCAAGACTGCTTCCTCTCGTCGCCGACAGGTCCGCGCCATCCGGCCACCGGCAGGTTGAACTTGTGCACGAGCCGGTCGGTGAACGGACCCGGATGCAATCGGGCCAGTCGCACGGGAGTGTCCGAACGCCGCACGACCACTCGCGCGCCGGGCGGCAGTTCGCGCGTGCGCCGTCCGTCGCACCACAGCACGCCCGTGCCCTGGTTGCGGTGCAGCACTTCGACCGCGAACGACGAGTCCGGGCCGACTACGAGCGGCCTGGCGAAAAGGGAGTGCGCGCTGAGCGGTACGAGCACCATCGCGTCGAGTTCCGGCCACACGATCGGCCCGCCGGCCGAGAAAGAGTAGGCGGTCGAACCGGTTGGGCTCGACATGACCACCCCGTCGCAGCCGAAAGACGAGAGCGGCCTGCCGTCGACCTCGATCACGACCTCGAGCATCCGCTCACGGCTGGCCTTCTCGACCGTCGCCTCGTTGAGCGCCCAGCTCTCATAGACCACCTCGGCGCCGACCTTGACGCGCACCCACAGCGTCATCCGCTCGTCGACGAAATAGTCCCGGGCAAGTGCCCGCGCCACCGTCTCGGCCAGGTCTTCGCGTTCGGTCTCGGCGAGAAACCCGACATGGCCGAGGTTCACTC
>CAYRUW010000182.1:0-3887 GCA_964427465.1 uncultured Diaminobutyricimonas sp. | reverse complement strand
GCAGCGCGAGGATGTTCTGCACCGTCTCCTTGCCGAGGTAGTGGTCGATGCGGAACACCGAATCGGCTGGGAACACCGACTCGACCACTTCGTTCAGCTCGCGAGCGGTTTGCAGATCGCTGCCGAAGGGCTTCTCGATCACCACCCGGCGCCATTGACCCGGTTTGGGATCGGCAAGCCCCGAGCGTTTCAACTGTTCGGTGACCAGCGGGAACGACTTGGGCGGAATCGACAAGTAAAAGGCGTGATTTCCCATCGTTCCGCGACGCGCATCGAGATCGGCGATCGTGCGACCGAGGCGCTCGAACGCTTCGTCGTCGTCGAACTCGCCCTGCACGAACCGCACACCTTGCGAGAGCTGGCGCCACACGTTGTCGTCGAACGGCGTCCGCGCGTATTGCCGCACAGCTTCGTGCACCACTTGCTCGAAGTCCCGGTCGTTCCAGTCGCGCCGGGCGAAGCCGACCAGGGCGAATCCGGGCGGCAGCAGGCCCCGGTTCGCGAGGTCGTACACCGCAGGCATGAGCTTCTTGCGGGAAAGATCGCCGGTCACGCCGAAGATGATCAGTCCACTCGGCCCGGCGATCCGGTTGAGTCTGCGATCCTCCGGCAACCGGAGCGGGTTGAACTCCGGGGTGATCTGCACGGGTGCCATCCGCGACTACCCCAGCGCGGCGCGGAGCGCCGCGACGCCGTCAGCGGGGTTCACCAGCGTCAGCGTGAGCACGGGACGGCCGTGCGCGGCGAGAACCGACGAATCTCCGGCCGCCTGAGCCTGGATGAGTTGCCCGAACGTGAACGGACGCCCCGGGATCGCAAGATCGGCGGCATCCGGCACGAGCAATTGCAGGAAGACGCCGTTCGCGGGGCCGCCCTTGTGGTACTGCCCCGTGGAATGCAGGAAACGCGGACCCCAGCCGAATGTCACCGGGCGCTTCGCACGCTCGGCCACGAGCGCGCGCAAACGCACCAGATCCGGATGCGCAACCCGGTCGGCGTACGCCTGCACCGAGACGTATCCGTCGTCCGGCACCTGGTCGAGCAACGCCTGGACCGCGCCGGCGAGGCGGTCTACGCCGTCGAGCAGTCCGCTGGTTCCGCGCACCTCGACGCCGCTCTCGCTGAATGCGGCGGGCGCAGGCTCCGGCGTGGCATCCAGCAGTCCGCGCGCTGCTTCCTTTGCCGATTCGACATCGGGCTGGTCGAACGGGTTGATCCCGAGCAAGCGCCCTGCCACCGCAGTGGCGTATTCCCAGGTCAGGAATTGCGCGCCCAGCGTGCCGGTGATCTCGATCTCGCCCTCGGCGACGACCCGGGTGTCTTCCCAGTCTCCGACGAGCCGTACGATCTGCAGGTCGGCAAGGCCCAGGCTCAGTTCGGGGGAGTCGGCCTCGAGCACGACCGGCAGCAACCCCCGGCCGAGCTTTCCAGTGGATTCGGCGATCAATTGCTCAGCCCAGTCGCCGAACCCCACGATGTGCGTACCGTCGGCGACGATGCCGAGCTTGTCTTTGAGCGGCCTCGTGGCGGCAATGGCCGCGCCGAGCACGAGGCCAGGGTTCTCCGCATCATCCTGAGCGAGTTGCAGCGACACCGCTTGCGCTTCGTCGAGCAGGGCCTGGATGTCGACGCCCGCGAGTCCCGAGGGAACCAGGCCGAACGCGGTGAGCGCCGAGTAGCGTCCGCCGACGTTGGGATCGGCGTTGAACACCCGGTAGCCGTCGGCTCGCGCAGCCTGGTCGAGTGGCGAGCCCGGATCGGTGACGATCACCATCCGGTCGGCGGGATCGATCCCGGCGTCCCGGAAGGCCTGCTCATACGCACGCTTCTGGCTGTCGGTCTCAACCGTGGAACCCGACTTCGACGAGATGACGACGGCAGTGGATTCGAGTCGATCGTGGATCGCGGCCTGGACTTGTCCCGGCGCCGTTGCGTCGAGCACCGTGAGATGCGCTCCGTATGTGCGCGCGATGACTTCGGGAGCGAGCGAGGAGCCGCCCATGCCGCCGAGCACGATATGGTCGACACCAAGCGAGGTCAGCCGGTCGCGCAACGCGAGGATGTCCGCCACTAGCGCCTGGGACACGGTCGCAGCCTCCACCCAGCCCAGCCGGATGCTCGCCTCGGATTCGGCTTCCCGACCCCAGAGCGTGGGATCCTGCGCAGCGACACGGCTGGCTACCCGGTCGGCGACGAGTTGCGGAACGGCTCGTTCGACCGCTTCCGCCGCGGCCCCGGAGACCGCCAGTCGCACGCTCACTTCGCAGCCTCGAGCGCCGCGGTGACGGTGTCGAGAAGCTCGTTCCAGGACACGACGAACTTCTCAACGCCTTCGCGTTCGAGTACCGCGGTCACGTCGTCGTACGAGACGCCGACCGACTCGAGACGATCCAGCACCTGCTGGGCATCGTCATAGAAGCCGGTAACTCGATCGCCCTGAATGTCTGCATGATCGAAAGTGGCCTCGAGCGTCTTCTCCGGCATGGTGTTCACGACGTTCGGAACGGCGAGCTCCGTCACATACAGGGTGTCCGGAAGCGAAGGGTCCTTGACTCCCGTGGAGGCCCACAGCGGTCGCTGCACGTTCGCGCCGGCAGCGACGAGCGCTTTCGCCCGCTCGGTCGCGAACTCCTGTTCGAACAGGCGGTACGCGAGTCGCGCATTCGCCACTCCCGCCTGCGACTTGAGCGAAGCGGCCTCGTCCGTACCGATCTGGGCCAGCCGCCGGTCGACTTCGGTGTCCACTCGCGACACGAAGAAAGAAGCCACCGAGTGGATCTTCGACAAGTCGAGACCGGCCTCGCGCGCGCGCTCGAGGCCCGTGAGGTAGGCGTCGATCACTTGGCGGTAGCGCTCGAGGCTGAAGATGAGTGTCACGTTGACGTTGATGCCCTCGGCGATCGACTGCGCGATCGCGTCGATGCCTTCGGCGGTCGCCGGGATCTTGACCATGGCGTTCGGCCGGTCGACCTTGTGCCAGAGCTGCTTCGCCTGCTCGAGGGTGCCGGCGGTGTCATGCGCGAGTCCCGGCTCCACTTCGATGGAGACCCGCCCGTCGACGCCCTTGGTGCGATCGTAGACGGGGCGCATGATGTCCGAGGCCTCGGCCACATCGTGCGTGGTGATCTCGAAGACCGCATCGTGCACGCTCTTGCCCGCCGAAGCAAGGTCCGCCACTTGTGCATCGTATGCCTCGCCTTTTGCCAGCGCGGTCGCGAAGATGGTCGGGTTGGTGGTCACTCCCACCACGTCGCGTTCGGCGATGAGTCGCTCGAGGTCGCCGGAGAGGATCCGCTCTCGCGAGAGGTCGTCCAGCCAGATCGAGACGCCCAAGGCGGTCAACTGCGCGGTAGGGGAGAGGTTCTCGGTCATTCCGTTTCCTTAGTCTCTCTGGTGCTTGGAGGTCTGGCCGGCTGGCGAGGTCACTCGGCGGCGGCCGCGATCGATTCCTTTGCCGCCGCGACCGCGTGCTCGGTCGTCATACCGAACTCGCGGAACAACGTCTTGTAGTCGGCCGATGCGCCGAAGTGCTCGATCGACACGCTACGGCCGGCATCCCCCAGATAGGGCTTCCAGGTCAGTGCCAGCCCGGCTTCGATCGACACACGCGCCCGCACGGATGCCGGCAGCACCGACTCGCGATACTCGGCGCTCTGCTCTTCGAACCACTCCTGGCAAGGCACCGAGACAACGCGCGCCGAGATCCCCTCGCCCTTGAGCTGCTCGCGTGCTTCGACCGCGATCTGCAATTCCGAGCCCGAGGCGATCAGCAGCACGTCGGGCTTTCCGCCCGGCGCCTCCGCAAACACGTACGCACCCTTCGACACATTGCGCGCCGAGGCGAAAGTGTCGCCCGTGGCGACGTCCGAGTCGCCGCGCTCGAACAC
>CAYRUW010000181.1:0-3892 GCA_964427465.1 uncultured Diaminobutyricimonas sp. | reverse complement strand
CCGGCGCACAGGCGAGACCACTCTCGAACCGTTCGGCGATGCGTGGCCGGCAGGGGATGCGGTCTGTCACGTGCGGGTCGACCCGCTCGGGCGCTATATCGTCGCCGCTTGCTGGGGCGATGGCCGGGTGCTGCTTTACGAACTGGACGCCGAGGGCGCGATCGTTTCGCGGCACGAGGCGCCGCCCGCCATCGACCCCGCGGCCGGCGCGGTCCGGCCCAGCCGCGCGCACGCGAGCCTGCTATTGCCGGACGGTCGGATAGCGACGACCGACCTCGGCTACGACCTGGTGCGCGTTTGGCGCTATCGGCCGGGCAACGGCCTCGTACCGGACCACGAGCTCGAACTTCCCGGCGGTAGCGGCCCCCGCCATCTCGCCTTGCACCCGAGCGGCCACGTCTACGTGGTCACCGAGCTTTCGTGCGAGGTCGCCGTAGTCGGCCAGGATGCCAGCGGCCGTCTCGAGCTGGTCTCGATCGCACCGGCGATGACCGGGGGTGCGAACGGCGATACCGCCGCCGAGATCACGATCGGTCAGACCGGCGAGCACGTGCACGTCACCGTGCGCGGTTCGAACGTGATCGCCACCCTGCGCGCAAGCGACGGCGGGCGAAGACTTGAGCCGATCGCGGCGGTGGATTGCGGCGGGGAGCAGCCCAGACATCACATCGAGTCCGGCGAACTGCTGCGAGTCGCGAACCAGCGCTCCGGCACGGTGACGACCTTCCGGCTCGAGGGCGCCTCGGGCGTACCCACCGAACTCATCGACACCCTGCAGGTCGCGTCGCCGGCTTGCCTGCTGCCGGCCGGCTGACCGGATCGGCAGCGCACTATCTGCTCCCGCACGAGTCGGGGAGCTCGGCGCTCAGCCGCCGGCGGGCAGCTTCGCGACGACGTCGATCTCGACGAGGATCTCCTTCAGGTCCGACCCCACGGTCGTGCGCACCGGGTACGGCTCGTCGAAGAACCCGGCATAGGCTTCGTTGAACTCGGCGAAGTCCCGATCGAGGTGCTGCAGGTGCACGGTGGCCTTCACGACGTCGTCCAACTCCGCTCCTGCCTCGCGCAGTACGGATCGGATGTTGCGCAGCACCTGACGCGTCTGCTCGCCGACGGTCCCGGGCACCTCGCCGGTCGCCGGATCCTGCGGCCCGAAGCCGGAGGTGAAGAGCAGATCGCCCACGACGATGCCCTGACTGTAGGCACCGCCCGGCGCCGGCGCGTCGCTGGTTTCGATGGCTCGCTTGGTCATGCTTTCCTCGTGCCCGTGAGCAATCCGTAGGATCGTTACTCGAGATCCTATTGCACCGCCTGTTCCGAGGGCAGGCCGGCCGATTGCGAGGAAGCGGGATGCAAGCCCTCGTCTTGCGGGGCGGCGACGTCATCGACGGCCGGGGCGGTCAGCGCTACGCGGCAGACGTCGTGATCGATGGCGGAAGAATAGTCGGTCTCCTGACACCGGGAACCCCGTGCGCGGCCGAGGCCCTCGACGTGACCGGACTCGCCGTGGCCCCGGGTTTCATCGACATGCACGCGCACTCGGATCTAGCGGTGCTCGCCGATCCCGACCACCTTGCGAAGGTCGCCCAAGGGGTCACCCTGGAGGTCGTCGGGCAGGATGGCCTCGGGTACGCTCCGGTAACCGACGAGGCGATGACGGCGATGCGCTCGCAGCTCGCCGGCTGGAACGGCGAGCCTGAACTGGACTATTCATGGCGAAGCGTCGCCGACTACCTCGCGCGACTGGACGAGGGCTCGCCGGTGAATGTCGCGACGCTCGTGCCGCACGGCACAGTCCGGATGGCAGTGATGGGCACCGACCCGAGGCCCGCGACCGAAGGCGAACTCGCGCGCATCCGCCGGATCGTCGCGGACGGGATGAGGGACGGCGCGATGGGAATGTCCAGCGGTCTCACCTACCCGCCCGGCATGTACGCGTCGGACGACGAACTCGTCGATGCGCTCGCGCCGGTCCGCGAAGCCGGTGGCTACTACTGTCCGCACCATCGCAACTATGGGTCTCGAGTGGTGGAGGCGTATCGGGACTGCCTCGAAGTCGCGGGCCGCGCCGGCGTCCCGCTGCATCTCGCGCACTGCCATATCAACTTCCCGCAGAACCGCGGCCGTGCCGGCGAAGTGCTCGCCGCGATCGACGAGGCGCTCGAAGCGGGACAGGATGTCACGCTCGACTCTTATCCGTACCTCGCCGGCGCGACCTATCTCGCGTCGCTGCTGCCGGGCTGGACGCACGCCGGAGGCACCGCGGCGACCCTCGCGCATCTACAGGCGCGAGAGAGCCGCTCGCGTCTGCTGCATGAGATCGAGGTGGCCGGGTCGGACGGGCACCACGGGATCCCGATGGACTGGGCCACGATCGCGATCGCGTCCAGCAAGCGTAACCCCTGGGCGGTCGGCCGTACGGTGGCGGAACTGGCGGCCGAGCGAGGCGTCGAGCCAGGCGACCTGTTCTGCGACCTGCTGGTGGCGGACGAGCTGAGCACCGGATGCCTCGTGAACGTCGGCAACGAGGAGAACGTGCGCGCCGTCATCCGGCACCGCGCGCACACGGTCGGCACCGACGGCATCCTCGTCGGCGAGCGCCCGCACCCACGCGGCTGGGGTAGCTTCCCCAGGCTGCTTGGCACCTACGCCCGCGAGCTCGGCTTGCTCACGATGGAAGAGGTGGTGGAGCATGCCACATCGCGCGCTGCCCGGCGGCTCGGTTTGCGCGACCGCGGCGTGCTCGCCCCCGGCTACTGGGCGGATGTCGTGGTGTTCGATCCCGAGACCGTGGCGTCGCCGGCGACCTACGAGCGGCCCACCCTGCCCCCGGTCGGCATCAGTCATGTGTTCGTGAACGGCGAGGCCGTCCTGCGCGATGGAAGGCGCACGGGGGCACTGCCGGGTCGTGCCGTTCGCCGCGGCGACTGATAGACAGGGATCTGCATGCGAGCGAAATGAGATCGGCGATGATGGCGGCGCCCGGCGCCGGCCGGGCAGAGAGGACGAGAATGACTGACATTGAGCACCTGATGACGCGCAGCCCGGTGATGGCCATCTTCCGCAACATGCCGGCCGACGAGGCGGTGGCTCTCGCGAACCGCGCTTGGTCGGTCGGCATCGAACTCGTCGAGGTGCCGATCCAGTCGCCGGATGCACTGCCGGCGCTCCAAGCGGTCATCGCGGCGGGCCGCGAGCGCGACAAACCGGTCGGATCGGGCACGGTGACCACGATCGAGCAGCTCGAGGCGAGCGCGAACGCGGGTGCCGCGTTCACCGTCGCACCCGGCTTCGACGAGCAGATCGTGGCGGCGAGCGCGCGAATGGAACTGCCGCATCTTCCGGGTGTGGCCACGCCGACCGAAATCCAGCGCGCAGTGGCCGCGGGATGCGTTTGGCTGAAGGCGTTTCCCGCGTCGGTACTCGGTGCCGGCTGGTTCGCGGCGATGCGCGGACCGTTCCCCGGGGTGTCGCTGGTTGCGACCGGCGGAATCGATGCGTCGAACGCACAGGACTTTTTGAACGCAGGCGCGAAGACCGTGGCTGTCGGTTCCGCACTCGCCGATACCAATCAGCTCGATCGGCTCTCAGACCTGATCCGGGAGCGGGGCCGAGACTAGTCGCGAACGAGTGGGGAAGTTGCCGGGTCGACGCCGCGAGAGGAGAGAGTGTGGTCTACCGCATCGATTGGCGCGATAAAGGTGTCTGGCCTGTTGCCGGAGCGCCCGTGGTCGAGCTGTTGGGCTCGCGCTCGCTGTTCGACGGCAGCGTGAGCTGGCCGGCGATGGTGCTGCGGGAGGAGGCGCTGCGGAACAACATCGACACGCTCGCACGGTTCTGCCGTGAGCACGATCTCGATTTCGCCCCGCATGGCAAGACCACGATGTCGCCG
>CAYRUW010000180.1:0-3921 GCA_964427465.1 uncultured Diaminobutyricimonas sp. | reverse complement strand
CTCGGCAGCGACACGGGCGGTTCGATCCGTCAGCCCGCGGCGGTGACCGGCACGGTCGGCATGAAGCCGACCTACGGCGGTGTCTCGCGCTATGGAGCGATCGCGCTGGCTTCCTCGCTCGACCAGGTGGGCCCGGTTTCGCGGAACGTGCTCGATTCGGCCTTGTTGCACGATGTGATCGGTGGGCACGATCCGAAGGATTCGACTTCGCTGACCGATGCCTGGCCGTCGTTCGCGGATGCGGCGCGGGCGGGGCTTTCCGGTGACGCGCTGCGTGGCGTGCGGGTGGGCGTGATCAAGGAGTTCGACGGTGGGGGATTCCAGGCGGGGGTGCGTCAGCGGTTCCAGGAAGCGCTCGATGCCATGACGGCGGCGGGCGCGGAGGTCGTCGAGGTCAGCGCGCCGCATTTCGATTATTCGATCGCCGCCTATTACTTGATTCTGCCCGCGGAGGCTTCGAGCAACCTCGCCCGCTACGACTCGGTGCGGTTCGGCTTGCGGGTGACGCCGGAGGGCGGCGGCACGGTCGACGAGGTCATGGCAGCGACGCGCGAGGCGGGCTTCGGCGACGAGGTGAAGCGCCGCATAATCCTCGGCACATATGCACTTTCGGCCGGCTATTACGACGCCTACTACGGCAGTGCTCAGAAGGTGCGTACGCTCATCCAGCGCGACTTCGAGGCGGCGTTCGCTCAAGCGGATGTGCTCGTGTCCCCGGCCGCGCCGACGACCGCGTTCAAGTTCGGCGAGAAACTCGACGATCCGCTGGCAATGTATTTGAACGACATCGCGACGATCCCGGCGAACCTGGCCGGCGTGCCGGGTCTTGCGCTGCCGGTCGGGCTCGCGCCGGAAGACGGTTTGCCGGTGGGCATCCAGCTCATGGCGCCGGTCCGGCAGGATGCGCGGCTCTACACGATCGGCGCTGCCCTCGAACAGCTCTTGCAGGCCAAGTGGGGAGGTTCGATTTTGAACGATGCGCCCGATCTCACGAGCACGGAGATGTTCGCCGCGGGTTCCGGCGCGGTCTGATCGACCGGCCTGGCACTAACCCAACATCCATCCCGGTATGTCACGTTGGTTGGGCGACGCACGCCTGACTTTGGAAGGAGCCCAACGTGACCATTCTCGTCACCGGTGCGACCGGACACCTCGGCGGCCTGATCGTCGACAAGTTGCTGGCCCGGGGCATCGAGCCGAAAGCAATCGTCGCCGGCGGGCGCAATCCGCAGCGACTTGCCGACATCGCGGCTTCGGGCATCCTCACGATGCCGCTCGATTACGAAGAACCGCACACCCTGGTCTCGGCGCTCGCGGGCATCGAAACGGTGATGCTCGTCTCCGGGTCTGAGGTCGGCAAGCGCATCGCGCAGCATGGCAGCGTGATCGAGGCGGCGAAGGCGGCAGGCGTCGCTCGTATCGTCTATACGAGCGCACCGCAGGCCGATACGAGCCCGATCATTCTCGCGCCCGAGCACAAGGCGACGGAGGAGCTGATCCACGCTTCGCAGATCCCGTTCACGATTCTGCGGAACAACTGGTACAACGAGAACTACGTGCCCGTCGTCGAGCGTGCTCGGCGATCGGGGGTGCTGCTGAGCGCGACGGCACAGGGGCGCGTGGCATCCGCTGCTCGCGGTGATCTCGCCGAGGCTGCGGCGGTCGTTCTGACGAGCGAGGGCCACGAGGGCAAGTCGTACGAGCTCTCCGGCGATGTGGCCTGGACTTCGGCGGAGCTCGCCGAGGACGCCGCCGAGGTGCTCGGTATGCCGATCGAGCTGCGCGAGTTGAGCCCGGACGACTACCGCCACGCGCTCATCGAGGGCGGGACGCCGGAGCATGCCGCGGCCTTCGCAGCTCAGCTCGACGACGACATCCGGCAGGGCTGGCTCGGGGAGACCACGGGCGAGTTGAGGCGATTGATCGGGCGTCCGACGACGCCCATCCGCGAGACTTTGCGTTTGGCGTTCACGCCGCCTCCGCCTGGCGGGCCGGCGGTCGCGTAGGCGGCGCCCCGGTAGGCCTAGCGCCGGCAGGACGTTCATGCGCTGGGGCAGGAGGTTATCGTGCCCGCTCAGCTCGGCAGCGATGCGGCCGGCTCGCCGATGGTCACGACGACGCTGCCGCGCTTTCGCTCGGTGTCGACGTACCGGTGCGCTTGGGCAGCCTGGGCCAGTGGATAGCTCCTGTCGATCACCGGCACGTATGAGCCCGAGGCGGCGAGTTCGCAAATGAACCGCAGGTCGTCGGCCACGTCTTTTTCCGGGCGCACGCCCGTGAATGCGATCGCGCCTCGCTTGCCTCTCTTGGGCGCGGGCAGCAGGGTGCGCAGCAGGATGCCGGGCGACGGCACGGTCGTGAGGTACCGGCCGTTGGCGGTCAGGATGCCGCGGCATTTCGCGAACGAGCTCTTGCCGATCGCGTCGAAGACGACGTCATACCGACGACCGGTTTTCGTGAAGTCCTGGCCGGTGTAGTCGATTACGTCGTCGGCACCTAGTTCGCGTACGAGTTCCTGGTTGGCGGCGCTGCATACTCCGGTCACGTTCGCGCCGAAATGCTTGGCCAACTGGGTCGCGGCGGTGCCGACCGCACCGGATGCGCCGTTGACGAGGATGCTTTGTCCTGGTTTGAGTTCTGCGTGATCGCGCAGGAACGGCAGTGCGGTGAGTGCGCCGTCGAACACGGCGACCGCTTGCGAGTAGTCCAGGCTGGCGGGTTTTTCAGCGATCGCACCGGCCTCGGGCACGCGTGCATACTCCGCGAGGGCGCCGAACCGGGGCCCGACTGTTCCGAACACTTCGTCGCCGATCCGGTGGCGGCTGGTGTCGGGCCCGGTGGCGACAACCTCGCCGGAGAAGGTCGATCCGAGGATCGGGAACCTGGGGCGCAGCGGCCCGAAGTAGAGCCTGGCGAAGCCCCGGCCCCGGCGCGCTGCGCTTTCGGCAGCCGTCACGACGGTCGCGCGAACGCGGATGAGCAGTTCGCCGTCGCTCGGCTCCGGTTGCGGCACGTCTTCGAGTCGCAGCACTTCCGGCGCGCCGAAGGTGCGGTAGACGATGGCCTTCACGGGTTTCCTTTCGTGCGCCGAGCCCGGCCGCCGGGTGCGCCTGGGTCCGGTTCGTGCGGATACTGGAACACTTCGTCGAGCGGCACTTGGAACACTCGCGCGATCCGGAACGCCATCTCGAGGCTCGGCGAGTAGCGCCCTTGTTCGATGGCGATGATCGTCTGTCGGGTGACATCCACCCGTTCGGCGAGTTCCGCTTGGGTCATCTCGCCGTGCTCGAACCGCAATGCCCGGATGCGGTTCGTCACCTTGGTCGGCTTGACCACTTCACACGCCCCGCCGGTAGGCGACGATCTTCACGGCCGATTGGGTGACCGCCGAGAGCGCGAATGCGAGGTAGAGCGAGTTGGCGATCCAGAACTGGTCGACCCGCAGCACGGCGAGTACCAGTGGGATCACGGTGAGCGCGCTCATGACGATGAATGCGACGTTGCCGCTGAAGTGGGCGACGTTCCGGTCGCGCTCGTCGGTCTTGCCGCCTTGGGGCGCGAGGAACATGTTGAGCACCATGGACACGACGATCGCGGTTACGAGCGGTCCCAGGTAGTCGATCTGGCTGACCTCGGTGCTCGGCACTTGCGACATGACGATTACGAAGTAGACGATCGGCACGATCGTGGCGATCGCCCCATAGGTCCAGGCGCGGTTCTCTTCGGCCATCGGGTTCCTCCACTTGGAGCTGTCAAGTATCTTTGACACGCCAATGTAAGGCGTTGCAGACACAATGTCAAGAAAGCTATACATCTTGTCCACGCATACCAGGCATCGCTTGCGGCGGCTCCTTCCGGACCGATCCGACCGGCGGATGCGATCGTCGCGCCTCGTAGGATTGGAGCTGTGGCGCGCGCGGA
>CAYRUW010000179.1:0-3935 GCA_964427465.1 uncultured Diaminobutyricimonas sp. | reverse complement strand
CGCGGGTGCGGATACGAGCTCAAGCCGCCGCCGGGGTGCGAGCGCTCCTGCCGGAAGCCGTCGAGCTGCTCGGTGCTGAGCCGGCCCTCGAGGAACGCACGGGCGTACATGCCTGGCGAGGCGTGACCCTGGTAGAAGATCTGGTCGCCGCCGGACGGGTGGTCCTGGCCGCGGAAGAACCAATTGTGGCCCACCTCGTAGAGCGCCGCGGACGAGGCGTAGGTGGAGATGTGCCCGCCCACTGCGATGCCGGGGCGCTGGGCACGGTGCACGGTGATCGCCGCGTTCCAGCGGATCCACTTGCGGTAGCGGCGCTCGATCTCCTCGTCGCCGGGAAACACGGGCTCGTCTTCGGGCGCGATCGTGTTGATGTAGTCCGTGGTGGGCACCATCGGCACCCCGAGTTGCAGCTTGCGGGAGTGCTTGAGCAGGCTCAGCATGATGTCCCGGCCGCGTGCGCGACCGCTGGTCGCGACGAGGGATTCGAGCGACTCCTGCCACTCGGCCGTCTCTTCAGGGTCCAAATCGGTGGCGTTCACCGAATAGGGGTCCTGCTCGTTCACCGTCACCCTCGACCTCTTCCTGGTTGGTCAGATCTAGTCGGCGGCTGCGTTCGGCCGGGTCTCGGCGCACGCGCACATCCTGCGACGCTGAGTCTAGTGGTCGGCTTCTTCCCAGGTTCGATGGATGCGTCACCGGGCCTCGTCGTGCGCGCGGGCCTCGCGCTTGTCCAGCCGGTAGCATTGACCCGCACCGATGAGTCGGGGCTCTTAGCTCAGTTGGTTAGAGCGCCACGTTTACACCGTGGAAGTCACAGGTTCGAGTCCTGTAGGGCCCACAGCAACCGTACTCCGAGGAGTTACGGTGGCGGCAGCGGGTGCCGCATCAGCGAGGCGCACACACGTCGGGCAGCGAATGCGACCTGGGTGGACATGCTCCGGTGAATATCAAGCGGAATAGCGCGACGCGTCGCTCACCCAGAACCGGTCGGGCCCCGGGCTTGCCGTCGGCAGCCCACGCGGGCGCCGAAGCTTCGGGTGTAGGGTCCTTCTCAGCCAGGCTCCATTTGCAGCGCCCTTGGACTCCGTTTCACAGGCGCACCTTGAGAGGGATGGCGCGATGAAGAAGTTGACGAAAGCGGCAGCAGCTTTAGCGCTGTCCGCCGCGGCGATAGTGGGCTGCAGCACGGCTGGATTCTTCGTCGCTATGGCGAGTGCCCCAACGGTATCTCCGAAAGCACCGGATGTGGGTAGTCCTTATGCCGTTGACCACTACCCGGTGAATGCGCAAGGTCAGACCTACGGGATGATCGACCAGGGACTTGCCGGCGACCTCGAGGCTCGCGCTGAGCTGATAGCCGTGACCACGGACGACGGCAAGGAAGGCTATGCGTATGGGCAGGACCTGTTCGCGCCGGTACCATCCGGGCCGGACGAAGCAGCGACACTCAGCGACGAGCCCTACGAGGTGCCTGTATACGAGCTCGATGGCCGGACCTTGATCGGCGTGCATACCGTGAACCGGCCGGCCGGGCGCTGAAGCCCCCGCGTCGGTCAGCGGTGCGCTTGAGTGACATGGACGTCGGCCGCGCCTCACAGGCGGGCCTTAGGATTCGGGTGTGCCGAATGAGCAGAAGCTGACCGCGCTCCTCGACAAGTACGCGCGCAGGTCCGACACCGGGCAGGTTTCGTTCGCCCTTGCCTCGCCGAGTCGGGACTGGGCGTTTCACTATGAGAGCGAACCCGAGCCGAAACCGTACTTCGCGGCTTCGGTCACGAAGCTCTACACGGTCGCGATAATCATGCAATTGCGGCAGGAGGGAAAGCTCCGGCTCGACGACCACATCGCCAAGTTCCTCGACGCGCACGTGGTGCGCGGGTTGAACGTCTACAAGGGCACCGACCACAGCGAAAAGATCACCGTCAAGCAGCTGCTCGCGCACACTTCCGGCATCGCCGGTTACTTCGACCAGAAACGGGACGACGACGGCGGCACGCTCGTCGCAGACATAGTCGAACGCGACCGTGCGTGGACAGCGGAGCAGGCGATCGAGATGGCGAAAACCCGTATGTCTGCGCACTTCGCCCCGGGAACGCCGGGCAAAGCCTTCTACTCAGACACCAACTACCATCTGCTGGGGCTCATCGTCGAACGGATCACGGGCAAGAGCTGGGACCACGCCGTCGTCGCCCGGGTGATCAAGCGGCTGCACCTCGAATCCACGTGGCCGTTCCGCACCGAGGATCTGCCTCGCTACGACGAGGTGGCGCCGATCCTCTGGGGTACCGAGCCGGTGCGCATCCCGCTCGCGATCACATCCGTGAACGCCCACGGCGGGCTCGTCTCGACCGCACAGGACGGCATCGTCTTCTTGCAGGCGTTCCTGGGCGGTCGGCTGTTCGACGCTGCCTACCTCGACGAGATGCGAGCGGAGTGGAATCGCATCTTCTTCCCCTTGCGCTACGGCATGGGGCTTATGCGCTACAGCATGTTCGCGGTCGGCGGGGGGCCGAAAGAATACATCGGCCATTCCGGTTCGACGGGAACGGTACTGTTCTACGCCCCGGATGCGGACCTCTACATTTCCGGCAGTATCAATCAGCTCAAGAAGCGCGCGCTCGTCTACCAGCTGATGAGCCGACTGGGGGCGCTTGCCGTCGGACGGTAGGGGCCGACGAGGGGCCACCTCAGCAGTCAGCGGGGGTCGGTGCCGAAGACCTGGCGGGATAGCGCCTGGATATCCCGGTCCATGTGGTCGAGCTTCACGTTGATCGCGTCGAACTTTGCATCCATCGTCGCTGCACCACCCCGGCGGGCACATCCGTGCCCGTGGAGAATCTCGAGTCACGATTCCCAGAGTGGAGTGGTCAACCGTTCTCGCTCGCCGTGCGGGAATCCGTGGTGTCGCGAGGCTAGCCGCCGCAGGGGATCGGTGCCGCGCTCGTAGGCCCCCCTCAGCATCCGGCTGCCGCAACCAGCCGTCTGGTCAGTCGTCAGAAGTGCGGATGTCACGGCGAGCGGAGAGCAAGGTGATCTCGGGTCGCTCGGCGACCAACCGTTCCGCGTCGTCGAGCAGCCCGACGATGTGCGCCCGGTCCGGTGCGACGATCGCGAGCCCGATCGCGCTGCGCCGGTGCAGATCGAGGTGACCGACCTCGGCGACGCTCAATTGGAACTTGCTCCGTAGTTCCGCGACGATCGGGCGGACTACCGACCGTTTCTGCTTGAGCGAGTGCACGTCACCCAGCAACAGGTCGAACTCGATCCAGCCGATCCACATGGCTCAAGGTTCGCAGATCCCGCGTACGGAGTGGTGTGCACGCGGCTCGTCGCCCTACGCAATCGCTCCAGGCCGACATATCATGCTGGGCATGGCCGCGGACGACGATTTGATGGAATCGCCCGACGCCTCCGATTCGTCGGGCAAGACGCCGCCGGACGGCCGGCGGCGGTCGACCTTCACCCCGCCCAGTTCGGATGCGGCTGCGAGCGAGTATTTCACGAGCGCCGATCGTGACGCATACGGCGACGACGCGCTCGCCGACGTGATCGCCGCGCAGTTCAATCTGCCCCGCGCCGCCGCGCCGGCCCCGGACCCGGATTCTGGCCTTGGTGCGGACTCCGCTCCGGCATCGGACGCGGACGCCTCGCCACCGGATTACGTCGCGCCGCCGGATTACATCGCGCCACCGGAAGCCGATTCGCCGCCGCAAGCCGTATCGGCGTCTGCCGTGCCGGACCCGGTGTTCGACTCGACCGCATCCGATGCGGAGTCTGCCGATCCGGCGCCGGCCGCCGACCCGGCAGCGACTGCGGCCCCGCCCGCCGACCAAGCGCCGGCTGCAGCCCCTCCAGGAGACCAGGCACCGCCCACCGACTGGTCAGCGCCTGCAGATCCCGCGCCATTCGCCGACGCGACGGGTGTCGTCGACCCA
>CAYRUW010000178.1:0-3948 GCA_964427465.1 uncultured Diaminobutyricimonas sp. | reverse complement strand
ATCGACCGCTTCAGCCGGGATCCCGCCGCGGCCGCGCGCTTCGGCATCTACACACTCATCATCATCGTGCTCGCCGCCGTCGTGTTCATCGTGCTCACGGCGGCCATTGGCTGGGCGTGGTCGTGGCTCGCGCTCGTTGGCGGCTTCCTCGTGATGATGCTCGTGCTCGCACGGATGCTGTTCCCACCCGAGCGCTGACACCTCCTCGTACCCTCCATTTCTATCTCGCACACCCCAGGACGGTTCACCATGCCCAATTCGGCTCTCGCGATCGAGGCTCGGGCGCTCACCAAGCGCTACCGCACCGGTCGACGCACGTCCCCGGTCGACGCCCTGCGCGGTCTCTCATTCGAGGTCGCCGCGGGAACGGTGTTCGGGCTGCTCGGGCCCAACGGCGCCGGAAAGTCGACGGCCACCAGAATCCTCACGACCCTCTCGTTCCCGACCTCGGGTTCTGCGCGCGTCTCCGACGCCGACGTTGCGCGCGACCCGGCGACCGTGCGCTCGCGCATCGGCTACGTGTCGCAGCGCACTTGCACCGACCCCCTGCTGACCGTGCGCGAGAACCTCATGCTCGCCTCGCGTCTGCGTGGGGTAGGGCGTTCGGATGCGGCGGCGCGGGCGGCGCGGCTCATCGATGAGTTCGCGCTCGGGGAGTACGCCGACCGTCCCGCGGGCAAACTCTCCGGCGGCACGCGTCGTCGGCTCGACGTCGCAGCAGCGCTCGTGCACGCCCCGCGCGTGCTCTTCCTGGACGAACCCACGACGGGCCTCGACCCGGAATCGAGGGTCGCCATGTGGTCGGAGATCCGCCGTCTCGCAGGCCAGGAGTCGCTCACGGTCGTGCTCACGACCCACTACCTCGAAGAGGCCGACCGTCTCGCCGACCACGTGATGATCGTCGACCACGGCACGAAAGTCGTGGAGGGCAGCCCCCATGAGCTCAAGGCCGGCCTCGCGGGCGACAGCGTGCGCGTCGAACTCTTCGAAGCGGACGCCGAGCGCGCCCGCCGAGCCGCGGCATCCGTCTCCGGGTTGCGGGAGCCCCTCGTCGAGCTTTCGGGGCCGAGGGGTGTACTCATCGCGCGCGCCGACGACGGATCGGCGGCGCTCGGCCCGCTCATCCAGGCGCTCGACGCGGCGGGCCTCGCCGTGGGCGCCGCATCCGTCTCGCGGCCGACGCTCGACGACGTGTACCTGCACCACGTGGGCCACACCTTCGCGGGTGTCCGCAGCTCGGAAGGACCAGCAGCATGACCGCCATCGCACCAGCATCCGTCCCGACCCCCGTCGTCCCGCGGTCCGGACGTGCCTCGTGGGGAGCTCAGACCGGCCAGGTGTTCCGTCGCTGGATCGTCGGTACCTGGCGACAGGTGTGGGGCCCGGCAATGTCGCTCCTGCAGCCCGTGATCTGGATCGTGCTATTCGGACAGGTTTACAGCGCCCTCGGCGCCCTGCCGGTCTTCGCCGACGATGGGTACATCGGCTACCTCGTGCCGGGTATCCTCATGATGACGGTGCTCTACTCCGGGGCCTGGGCCGGCACGGGTTACATCGACGACATCGACTCGGGCGTTATGGACCAGTTGTTGAGTGCGCCCCTTTCCCGCAGTGCGATCGTAACCGGACAGCTCCTGCAGCAGCTCCTCGTCAACGCGCTGCAGTCGGGCGTCGTGCTAGGCATCGGCGCGCTGGCCGGCGCGCGCTACCCGGGAGGCGTGCTGGGCGTCCTCGTCACCGTGATCGCCGCGACCCTGCTCGCGACGGTGTTCTGCTGCGCGTCGAGTGCCGTCGCGCTTCTCACGCGCAACCAGGTGGCGCTCATCGGGCTATCGCAGCTGATAGTGCTGCCGGCGACCTTCCTGTCGACGACCATGATGCCCGTCTCGCTGCTGCCCGAGTGGGTGCAGGCGGTCGCGCGCTGGAACCCAATGACGTGGGCCGTCGAGTTCGCACGCGCGGGGCTCGACGGGTCGCTCGCGGAGGGCGCGGATGCTGCAATGCTCGCGCTCGATGGCGCAGGTCTCGTCGTGCTCGCCGCGCTCGGGTTCCTGTGGACCGTGCGGTCGATGCGCGCCTACCAGCGCTCACTGTGAGGGGGGAGGCCTGCGGGGCGGCCGCCGGCTCCCTTTCTCAGCTCGCGGGCCGGTTCAGCATCCCGTGGGCCAGACGGCTCGCTCGGATGGGGCGACCGCCAGGGCTAGGATGGGCTAGACGGGGCGCACTCGAGTGCGCAACCGACAACACAGCGTGTATCTACCTGGTGCCGGCTTTCCGGCGGACCAAGGCGGCACTCGAAATCCCGCCGTTTACGGCAGTGCACGAGAGTATGACCGGAACAGACGCGACCAGCGCGAGCCTCATCCGCCTTACGGGCTTCCCCTACTTCGCGATCGCGTTTGTGGCGCGCATGCCGTTCGCGATGATGGTCGTCGGCGTGCTCACGCTCGTCGTCGCCGCGCGCGACTCGCTCGCGCTCGGCGGGTTGAACTCGGCCGCCGTCGGTCTGGGCACGGCGTGTTTCGGCCCGCTGCTCGGAGCCGCAGCCGACCGGTTCGGTCAGCGGCCGGCGCTGCTCGTCGCGGGAACGGTGCACGGCGTGCTGCTCGCCGCCTTCGCCTGGGTGGCCTACAGCGCATGGTCCGACGCCGCCGTGCTCGGCGTCGCCTATCTGGTCGGCGCGACAGCACCACAAGTGGCGCCCATGTCGCGATCCCGCTTGGTCCGGATAATCGCCGAGCGGCTCGATCCCGCACGCCGGCAACGGGTCTTCAACTCGACCATGGCCTACGAATCCGCTGCCGACGAAACAGTGTTCGTGATCGGCCCGTTCGTGGTCGGCATTCTCGCCTCGCTATTGGCGCCCTGGGTGCCTCTCGTGACCGCCGCCGCTCTCACGATCGTGTTCGTGGGCGCGTTCGCCCTGCATCCCACCGGGATGGCGGTGCGGCGCCAGCGCGAACGGAGGGCCACGGTCGCGCCAGTGCGCGAACTCTTCCGGCCGAACCTCATGATCGTCGTCGCCGGGATTCTCGGGGTCGGGCTGTTCTTCGGCGCAACGCTCACCGCGCTCACCTCGTTCATGACCGACCGGGGCGGGCCCGAGCAGGCGGGACTGTTCTACGGCGTGATGGGAATCGGTTCCGCGGCATTCGCGCTGGGTGTCGCGCTGCTTCCCGAGCGGTTCACGCTGCGAACGCGCTGGCTCGTGTTCGCGAGCGTGATCCTCGCCGGAACGCTCGCGCTTCCGTTCACCGAGAGCGTCGGCGGCATGATCGTGGCACTTGCCGTGATGGGGATCGGCATCGGTCCGACTCTGGTCACCCAGTTCAGTTTCGGCGCGCAGCGCAGCCCGGCCGGGCGGTCGGCCACCGTCATGACGATGATCGGCTCGTCGGTGATCGTGGGGCAGTCGATCGGGGCAGCAGTCACCGGGGAGGTCGCGGAACGTGTCGGTACCCACGCAGCGCTGCTGCTGCCCGGGATCGCGGCGGCGATCGTCGTCTCCGTCGCGATCGCGAACTGGTTCCTTACCCCTGCTCGAAGCGCGGCTGCTCTCGAGAGCAGCGCGGATCCGGCGAACGTCGATGCGGTCGGGTAGCGGTCGCGTGGTGCCGCGCGAATCGTGATCTGGGAGGCGGATGCGCGCCGCATGCGAGAGGATTGCCGCATGAGCATGTATCTGACCGGTGACCCCGAAGCCGACGCGTTGCTCGCCGAAGACGACCTCGCCTTGCTGCTGGGCATGTTGCTCGACCAGCAAGTGACCATGGAGTCGGCCTTCGCCGGGCCGGCGAAGATCAGGGACCGAACCGGCTCGCTGGATGCCGCCGCGATCGCGGACTATGACCCCGACGCGCTCGTCGAAGTTTTCCGGCAGTCGCCCGCCGTGCACCGTTTTCCCGGGTCGATGGCCAGCCGGGTGCAAGCGGTGTGCCAGGCGGTGCG
>CAYRUW010000177.1:0-3949 GCA_964427465.1 uncultured Diaminobutyricimonas sp. | reverse complement strand
GCCAGGACGACAACCCGACGGGCTCGGTCGGTGAATCTCTCGAACATGTCCAATCTCCTCCGGCGCCGTTGGCAGGTGGCGGCGCCGATACAAAGAGAGTAACGACGTAGCCGCCCGGATTCTGCCTCTGTTCGCTTGGGGCGTGACACGTCGCACGGCGAATCGGGACTGGCTGCGAAACCCGTGAGCTTTCCACGCCGACCAGGGGTGCCTGCAGGCTATCGGCCTACCCTGACGACGAGGTGAGGACGCGATGACCGACGCCCCAGGTGACGACAACCCGACCAGACCGATCCCCGAGGTCCCGGACGAGTCTGCGGCTGGCGCCCCAGCCCCGACGCCGGCCGACGCAGAGACGACCGCGAAGCTTCCGCCATCCACTCCGGGCGAACCGGTCGTGGCCGGCCATGTGCCGGTCTTCGACGAGTCTGCTCCCTCGGCAGTGCCGGCCGGCGCTGCCGCCGGACCGCCCGCGCGACGTCGCCCGGTGCTGCCCTGGCTGCTCATCGGCGTCGTCGGCGCGGCGATGGCAGGTGCCCTGGTCACTGTGCTGCTGCTCGGACCCGGCCTCAGTCCGGCGCCGCTCGCGACGGCGGAACCGCCGGCATCCGGTCCGCCGTCGGCGGATGCCACGCCCACCCAGACGGCGACGCCCGAGCCAGAAGAATCCGCCGAACCCGATCGCGAACCGGCCGACCCCGGCAGGAGCACCCAGCCCGACGACCGGGACGAGCCCGATCCCGAGCCGAGCCCCAAACCCACGCCGGAACCGACGACGCCGCCGTCGCCGGAACCCACGTCGGAACCCGAGCCCGAACCGACCGCAGAGCCCACCTCAAGGTCCACACCGGAACCGGATGCGACGGTGGCGGACCCGGCACCCGGCCCTTGATCGCGCTGACGACGCTCAGCGCCGGATCGAACGGCTGTACCGGCTACCGCCGGATGGTGCGGCCCGGCCGGCTAGCGGGACTCGCCGGAACGCAGACCGGCCTTCGCACGCTCCTCCGCCTCGATCTGGGCGTAGACCTTCCGCTCGGTGCGGTCCGCCCGCACGATCGAGCGCAGGATGTACCAGAAGATGAGCCCGATCACGATGGTCGGGGTCACCGAGAAGAGCGCGTTCAACCAATATTCTTCGGGCACGTCAATAGCGTAGGCCACGGGGCTGGGCCGCCGCCGATCGTTGTCCCGATCGAACGCGACGGCCGCCCTCTGGTAACACCGCTAATCGAAGCCGGTCACTGTGACGAACCAGGTGGGCGGCGGGCATTGCTTGACAGTGCGCTCAAATGCCTCCCGCCACAACGTGTCCAGTCCGGGGACGAACGCGTAGTACTGGTCAGCGCTGTGGAACGTGTCCAGATATTGCTGCAGCGAGGGGGGCTCGGCAGATGCGATCCCGATCGAGAGGAAGCACTCGTGCGCAGCAACCTCCTGCTCGTACAATTCGATGCGCTGCTCGTGACTCCAGTTCGAGAAGTCTCCCATCGCGTTCCAGCCGCTGGACTCGGCGCAGACCTCGCTCGCGGCCCAATATTGCGGAACCTGCGCAGCAGGGAGAGTCGGGCCGTCCACGCCCCCGCCGGGGTCCCGCACCGCCTCCCACCCAGCGTCCTGAATACAGCGCACGAATCGCTCCGTGACCGGACTGGGCGGGAGGCCATCGGACGCGAGGGATCGCTCCGCGGCGCCCGCACTCGTGCACGCGGATAGCAGCGCCGCGAGGGGTAGGACGGCGCCAAGGAGCATGGCACGACGGTGCATCGCCTTCACCAACCACAACCCGTTGTTGTTGCGGCCCGGCAGGGAAACTAGCGGAGTAGTGTGTTTCCGTCAACTACCGTTTCGGATTCTGTTTGCTGGGGGTAAAACGGATGACTGGAACCGCACGGCTTCCGGCCGTGGGCCGGGAAGCTTCTGAAACCGGATCGCTGAAGGTCAAAGACGCGCGGGGGCGCGGGAGCACATTTTGGATGGCCTTGGGGTCGGCCTTGCTGATCGGCGGGGCGGTGGGCTGGGCGCTCGCGACCGTGTTCGATCGGCCGGACGAAGCGCTCGAGTCGGACACGTACACATTCGTCGAAGTCGCCCCCGGCGAGGTCGGTTCATCGATCCGTCTCAACACAGTGGCGCAGTGGACACCCGTGCCGTCGGGCCGCAATGGTGCAGCCGGTGTCGTGACGAGCATCCTGCTCGAACCGGGAACGACGGTGAGCGCGGGCGATCCGCTCTACACAGTGGGCTTGCGCCCGGTCATCGCCGCAGAAGGCGACGTGCCCGCATTCCGCGACATGGCTTATGGCGCTAATGGCGCCGATGTTGCCCAACTGCAGCGGCTCCTATCGGGCCTCGGGCACTACTCCGGCCCGGCGGACGGGGATTTCGGCCGGGCGACCCGGGCAGCAGTCCGCGACTGGCAGCGCTCACTGGACATCGAGCCCGACGGCGTTGTGCGGATCGGTGACGTGATCTTCCTTCCCGAACTCCCCGCCCGGGTGTCGCTCGATTCCAACATCGTCACGGTCGGCGCCACGCTGAGCGGCGGTGAGACCGTGGTCCAGGCGCTAGCACCGGCACCCGAGTTCACCATGCCGATCGCAGATTCGCAGATCGCGCTGATCCCCATGGGCACGCGGGTCGAAATCGTCGGTCCGGATGGCGACCTCTGGGCAGGCACGGTGCGCGACTCGCGCCAGGACGAGTTCAACCAGACCACCCTGGTGCTCGCCGGCGAAAATGGGAGCGCGATCTGTGGAGAGCACTGCGATGCGCTGCCCGTGACTGGTCAGACACTGCTCGATTCGAGAGTGGTCACCGTACCGTCAGTGCCGGGCCTGACCGTGCCGACCGCGGCGCTGCACACGAGTGCGAACGGCGATGTGAACGTGATCGATGACGCCGGGGTCGAGCACGAGGTGCGAGTGATCGCGAGCGCGCGAGGGCTTTCCGTGGTCGAAGGCGTTCCACCGGGCACTCGGGTGCGCGTAGCGGCGGTCGGCGACTGATGCTGGAAACGCGCTCTCTGTCCTTCGGCTATGACCGGCAGGTGCCCGTGATCTCCGAATGGTCGGCAGCGTTCGCACCCGGCCGGCTGACCGCGGTGACCGGCCCTTCCGGCCGGGGGAAGTCCACGCTGCTGTACTTGCTCGGCCTCATGCTGAAACCCGACGCCGGGCAAGTGCTGCTCGACGGGACCGACGTCGCATCACTGAGCGACGCACACAGAGCTTCACTGCGTGCGCACCGCTTCGGATTCGTCTTCCAGGATGCGGCGCTCGACTCCACTCGGACCGTACTCGACAATGTGGCCGAAGCCGCCCTCTACCGTGCCCAGCCGATCGAGGCCGCGCATGCTCGTGCGCAAGAGCTGCTAGCCCGATTCGGCGTCGAGCTGAGGGCGGACGCCAAGCCGGGTCAGGTCTCCGGTGGCCAGGCACAGCGCATCGCCCTCTGCCGCGCTCTGCTCAACGACCCGGATATCGTGCTCGCCGACGAGCCGACCGGCAACCTCGACGCCGCATCCGCGGCACTCGTCGTCGACGCGCTCAAAGAGCACGCAGCGCACGGTGCCACCGTCGTGATCGTCACCCATGACCAGGGTCTCGTGGCCGAGTGCGACGGCCGGATGGAATTGTGAACGTCATCCGGCGTGGCCTCGCGCTCGTACGCGAATCTGTGGCGAGCGCCTTCTCTCAACCCGCGATGTCGCTCATCACCGCCGCGGTCGTCGCGAGCGCTTGTCTCGCCGTACTGCTGACGACGGGGCGCACCGTCGGTGCCGAGAACGCCGTGCTCGCGACCCTCGATTCGGCCGGAACGCGGTCGATCATCGTGCGAGCCGCACCGGATGCGGGCCTCGGCCCGGACGTGCTCGATCGGCTGGAGCGGATCGAGGGAATCGCCTGGGCGGGCGCGTTCGGTCCCGCCCGCGATGTGCGCAACTCGG
>CAYRUW010000176.1:0-3964 GCA_964427465.1 uncultured Diaminobutyricimonas sp. | reverse complement strand
TCGACGCCGACCTCAAGTTGCAACTGGAACCCGGCTGGCACGAGATCAGGATGTCGTCCGCAGGCTCCGAGACTGTCGTTGCCCCCGTGTTCGTCGCCGACCCCGCGCAGCAGATCGGCATCCTCTCCGACGTCGACGATACGGTCATGGTGACCGCGCTTCCCCGCCCGTTCCTAGCTGCTTGGAACACTTTCGTACTCGACGAGCACGCGCGCCGGCCCGTCGCCGGCATGGCCGTGCTCTACGAGCGGCTCGCCCGCGAGTACCCGGGCGCCCCCGTGATCTACCTCTCCACGGGAGCGTGGAACGTCGCCCCGACGCTCACCCGCTTCCTGTCGAGGAACCTCTACCCCGCAGGCGCGCTGTTGCTGACCGACTGGGGTCCCACGCACGACCGGCTGTTCCGCAGCGGCCGCGCACACAAAGAAGACACCTTGCGCCGTCTCGCCCGGGAGTTCCCGACCGTCAAATGGCTGCTGATCGGCGACGACGGACAGCACGACGAGGAGCTTTACGGTCTGTTCGCGAAAGAGATGCCAGACCGGGTCGCCGCTGTGGTCATCCGGCAGCTCTCCGCAGGCGAGGCCGTGCTCGCCGGTGGCCGCAGCAAAGGCCGGTCGCGTAGACCGCGACGCAAGGCGCAATCCGCCGAACCCGCAGGAGCGCCGGCGGTCGATGAACGCGCCGAGATAGCACGAGTAACTTGGGTGTACGCACCCGACGGGGCCGGGCTGGCGGAGCGACTGGCCGGCGCCGGGCTGCTCTCACCCGGGGCACCGATCACCGAACCCGGGGGTGTGCCAGGACCGGATTCCAGCCAATCGCGCACGCCAAGCGAACCCGCGGTTCGAGCGGATGCGCCGGCAGACGCCGATCAGTCCCAGCCCGAGGGCCCTGGCGAACCGGCGGCATAGTCCTCGAGCGGAACACGGCCGGCTTGCCAGTCCGCGCGAATGGCATCCACGACGCGCCAGCACTCCTCGGCGATATCGCCGCGCACCGACAGCAGCGGGTCGTTGTTGAGGATGCCGTGCAGCACTTCGCCGTAGGGGATCAGCTCCGGCTGACCGAAGTCCGCGCCGAGCGAGACTCGATCGAGTTCGAACGGGTCGCCGGCACCGTTGATCGTGACATCGAGGTCGAGCCGGTCGGGCGCGAGCGCGATGCGCAAGATCGGCCGGCCCGCCGAGCCGCGAAAGCCCGTGGGCAGGTGCGGCACCTCCCGGAAGGTCACCACGATGTCCTTGCGCGCGTCGCCGACGGCCTTGCCTGACCGCAGCCGGAACGGCACGCCGGCCCAGCGCCAGTTGTCGATCGCGAGGTTCACCTCGGCAAGCGTCTCGGTGTTCCGCGAAGGATCAACGCCCGGCTCATCCACATATGACGGGAAACTGCGCCCGCCGATCTCACCCGCCGTATAACGCGCTCGGCGGCCCGCGTCGATCGGCCGCACCGCCCGCAGCACTTGTGCCATGGCGCCGCGCAAGTCCTCCGGATGCAGGGTCGACGGCGGTTCGATCGCGACGAGCGCCATCACGAGCAACAGGTGGCTCTGGATCATGTCGACGAGCGCTCCCGCACCGTCGTAGTAGCCGGCCCGGCCCTCCAGGCCCAGAGCCTCGTCGTAGCGGATCTCGACCCGTTCGATGTGTTCCGAGTTCCACACCGACTCGAAGATCCGGTTCGCGAACCTGAGACCGAGCAGGTTGAGCACCGTCGACTTGCCCAGAAAATGGTCGACGCGCTGAATCTGCTGCTCGGGCACCAGCTGCACGAGCTGCCGGTTCAGCCTCGCGGCGCTGTCTTCGTCCACCCCGAACGGCTTCTCGAGGGCGAGCACGGTGCCCTCTGGAAGCTCCAGATGTCGCAGCGCCGAGCAAGCGGCCACGGTTATGCGTGGCGGCAGTGCGAAATAGAACGCCGGCACACCATGGCACTCCTGGATCACGCGGCTCAGATCGGATGCGTCGGTCGCATCCGCTTGCACGTAGCGTGCCGCATCGAGCACGGGCCGCACGCGGTCCAGGTCCACCCCTGCAGCGGTGAACGACTTGCCGATGAGCGCGCGCCATTCCGGATCGCTCACGGCTGCGCGATCCACCCCCAAGATCTCGATATCGGATCTTCGCTGGCTCGCAAGCAACTGGCCGAGACCGGGCAGCAGCAGCCGTGACGTGAGATCGCCCTGGGCACCGAGGATCAGAAGAGTTCTCGAAGTGGCCACGATTCCACCGTAGAGGCAAACCTGATTGCAAAGATGGAATGCATGCCGATGGCCATTGAAGACTATGCATTGATCGGGGACTGCCACACGGGTGCGCTCGTGGGCCGGGACGGAAGCATCGACTGGCTCTGCCTGCCGCGCTTCGACTCGCCCTCGACGTTCGGAGCGCTGCTCGGCGACGAAGATCACGGGCGATGGCTCGTCGCACCCGCCGCAGACGATGCGACCTCTTCGCGCAGCTATCGGCCGAACACGTTCACCCTCGTCACGCGCTGGAAGACGTCCGACGGCGAGGTCGAGGTGATCGACCTGATGCCTAACGGCGGACGGCGGGCCGACGTGATCCGGCGAGTGCGCGGGGTGCGCGGCCGGGTCGCGATGCGGCAGGAACTCCGGATCAGGTTCGACTATGCGGATGCCCTGCCCTGGATCCGTCAAGCCGGCGAATCCGGCGAACACGCGATCATCGCCGTGGCCGGCCCCGACGCCGTGATCGTGCGCGGGCCGAGATTGGTTGCCGGAGGCCATGCGCACCGGTCCGAGTTCACGGTCGGCGAAGGCGAAACCGTGGACATCGTGCTGACCTGGTTCCCGGCGCACCGCACGCCCCCTGGGCCGATCGACGTGGATGAGCGGATCGAGGCGACCGAGCAATGGTGGAACGAGTGGGCTTCGAGTTGCGATGCGCCCGAGCACTACGAGCAAGAGGTGCTGCGCTCTTTGCTCGTGCTGCGCGCGCTCACCCACGAGGACACCGGCGGGATCGTGGCCGCAGCGACGACGAGCCTGCCCGAAGAATTCGGCGGCAGCCGCAACTGGGACTATCGCTACGTCTGGTTGCGCGATGCAGCGCTCACCCTGCAGTCGCTCATGCTGCACGGCTACAACACCGAGGCCCAGGAGTGGCGCCGCTGGCTGTTGCGGGCGATCGCGGGCGATCCGGCCGATGTGCAGATCATGTACGGGCTCTCCGGGGAACGCCGGCTCACCGAATGGATCGTCGGCTCGCTACCGGGATATCGGGGTTCGGCGCCGGTGCGGGTCGGCAATAGCGCACACAAGCAATTCCAGGGCGACATCTTCGGTGAGGTGATGATCGCCTTGCACGAGGCGCGCAACCTCGGGATCGTCGAGACCCAGTTCTCGTGGGCACTGCAGCGCGAGCTGCTCAGGTACGTGGAGCAGAACTGGCAGCGCAGCGACAACGGGATCTGGGAGATCCGCGGACCCGAACGGCACTTCACCCACTCCCGGGCGATGCTGTGGGCGGCGTTCGAATACGGCATCCGCGGAGTGCAGGAGCACGGGCTCGATGGACCGGTCGCACGCTGGAGCGAATTGCGCGACGAGATCGCCGAGCAGATCGAAGCGCACGGCTTCGACCGGCAGCGCGGGACCTACACGCAATATTTCGGCGGCGCCACGGTCGACGCCTCATTGCTGCAACTGGCCCAGATCGGATACGTGGAGCACGACGATCCGCGGATGCTCGGCACGGTCGCAGCGATCGAGCAAGAGCTCATGCGCGACGGACTGCTGTTGCGCTACCGCACTGAGACCGGTGTCGACGGACTGCCGGGCGACGAGCATCCGTTCCTGGCTTGCTCATTCTGGCTCGTCGAGCAATATGCGCGTTCGGGCCGCTACGACGACGCCGTGACGCTCATGGACCGCCTGGTCGGGCTCGTGAACGACGTCGGCCTGCTCGCGGAAGAATACGACGTGCACGGTCGGCGCCAT
>CAYRUW010000175.1:0-3981 GCA_964427465.1 uncultured Diaminobutyricimonas sp. | reverse complement strand
CACGGCAGCTGTTCTACGACCGCTTGCTCGAAGACGTCGCCGAGCATCCACGCACTGTCGTGCTGTCGACCCATCTGATCGACGAGGTGAGCAACCTGCTCGAGCGCGTCGTCGTGATCGACGAAGGCAAGATCCTGATCGATGCGGACGCGGAAAGCTTGCGCGGATCCGCAACCACAGTTGTCGGCCCACGGAACACCGTGGACGCTTTCGTCGGGCAGCGCGAGGTGCTGCACCGCGACAGCCTGGGCGGCCTCGCCTCGGTCATGGTCCACGCGCTCGATGCCGACGAACGACGCGAGGCCGTCGCCGCGGGTCTCGAGCTCACGCCCGTCTCACTGCAACAACTGATCGTGCGCTCGACGAGCGGCGGCCACAACCACTTGAAGGAGTCCGCATGACCGCCATAGTGACGACGCCCCGCAGCCTTCCGGCTCGCATCCTCAACGTCGTAAAACTGAACCTCGCCAACCCGTGGACGATCGTCCTCATGCCGTGGCTGGTTCTCACGTTCATCTTCGCGCTCAACTACGCGATCTGGTGGATAATCGCGGCCGCCGCGGGCTCCAACGCCATGGCGGAAACCAGCGAGGGATTGCAATACAGTGGCGCGAGCGGGTTCATCTTCGTCTACATGCTCGTAGTCGCGGTGCAAGCGATGAACCAGACCTTCTTCTTCGCACTCGGCTTCGGGGTGACGCGAAGAGACTTCTACCTGGGCACCGCGGCAACACTCGTCGGCGTAGCCGCGTTGTTCGCCGCCGGCATCGCCCTGCTCGGCGAAGTCGAAAGGCTCACCAACGGCTGGGGCCTGGGCGGGCGGATGTTCAGCGTCGTGTACTTCGGCGACGGGATGCTCGAGCGCTTTTACATCACCTTCGCGCTGTTCGTATTCTTCAGCTTTACTGGCACGATCTTCGCCGCCGTGTTCGCTCGCTGGAAAGCCAACGGCCTCGTAACCGCTTTCGCGGTCCTCGCGCTCATGCTCCTCGGAATCGCTGCGCTGATCACGTTCACGAACAGCTGGCCGGCGGTCGGCGAATGGTTCGTGCGCAACGGTCCGCGTGGTGTGGCGACCTGGAGCCTGCCGGTCTCCCTGCTCGCGGCGCTCGCCGGGTACGCCCTGTTGCGGCGCGCCACGCCGCGCAATTGATGGGAACGCCAGGCTAGACCAGATGGCGTTCCTCGGGGCCGACGTACTCGCTCAACGGCCGGATGAGTGCGTTGGCCTCGAGCTGTTCCATGACGTGTGCCGACCAGCCGACCACCCGGCTCGCCACGAAAAGCGGCGTGAAGAACTCGGTGGCGAAACCCATGAGGTGGTAGGCCGGACCGCTCGGATAGTCGAGATTCGGCTTGATGCCCTTGCGCTCGGCCATCGCCGACTCGAGCGCATCGTAGAGCGCGGCGATATCGGGCCGCTCGTAGTGGGCAACGAGTTCGTCGAGGGCAAGCTTCATCGTCGGCACGCGCGAGTCGCCGTTCTTGTAGACCCGGTGCCCGAAGCCCATGATCTTGCGCTTCTCGGCCAGAGCAGCGTCGAGCCAAGCGGCAGCCCGATCCGCCTGCTCGATCTCCCCGAATGCACGCATTACCTCTTCGTTGGCACCGCCGTGCAAGGGGCCCTTGAGCGCACCGATCGCTGCGGTGACCGCGCTGTACATGTCGCTGAGCGTGCTCGTCACGACCCGGGCCGTGAACGTGGACGCGTTGAACGAGTGCTCGGCGTAGAGGATCATCGAGACCTCGAACGCCTTCAGCACGACGTCGTCGGGCACTTCGCCGAAGGTCATGTTGAGAAAGTTCTGCGAGTAGCCGAGGTCGTCGCGCGGCGCGATCGCCTGCTGGCCGCGCCGACGGCGGTGCTCGTAGGCGACGATCGTCGGCATCTGGGCGAGCAGATACGCCGCGCGTCCTTCGTTTAGGCGGCGGTCCGCCCAGCCGCCGGCCTGGTTCAAGGTGGGGTCGGTTGCGCCAAGCACGCTCACCGCGGTGCGCACGACATCCATCGGATGCGCACTCGCCGGAAGTTCGTCGAGCACTCGCTTGACCCGCTCGTCGAGCGGACGCAGCGAGCGCTCAAGCCGCTCGAATTCGGCGAGCTGCTCAGCGTCCGGAAGCTCGCCGTGCCAGAGCAGATACGCCACTTGTTCGAATGAGCACTTCTCGGCGAGTTGCTGCACGGGGTACCCCCGGTACAGCAGAGAGTTCGTCTCGGGGTTGACCTTCGAGACCGCGGTCGTGTCGACGACGACACCGGCCAGGCCCTTCTTCACGTCGCTCATATCCTCATCCTCTCGTCATCCGCCGGTTGAGTGGCCTCCGCTCTGAGCTCCAGCGCACGCTACTCAACTCGCGAAGTTCCCGGCACCTCGAAATCGAAGATCGAAGTGTCGAAGGCGTTGTAGCCCGGATAGTCGAGCAATTCGTACAAGCGCGACCTCGTCTGCATCCGGTCCACGACCCCGGCTTGTGTGCCGTGCTCGCGGATGGCATCCAGCCCGCGCTCGGCTTCGCCCATCGCAAGTCGCAGCAAGGTGACCGGGTAGATCACGATCCGCACGCCCGCATCCGCGAGCTGCTGTTTCGTGAACAGCTCGCTCTTGCCGAACTCGGTCATGTTCGCGAGCACCGGAACCTCGACTGCTTTGGCCACCGCTTCGAACTCGCCCAAGTCGGCCATCGCCTCGGGGAAGATCGCGTCGGCTCCCGCATCCACGAGCAGTTTCGCGCGCTCGATCGCAGCGCTCAGCCCGCCGACCGCCCGGATGTCGGTGCGAGCCAGAATCAGCAGGTCGGCATCGCGCCTGGCATCCACGGCGGCCCGGATGCGCTTGAGCGCAGTCTCCGAATCGACGACGGCCTTGCCGTCCAAGTGTCCGCATCGCTTCGGGTTCACCTGGTCTTCGATGTGCAGGGCCGCGACCCCGGAGTCTTCGAGCGTCTGCACGGTGCGGGCGACGTTCATCGGCTCGCCGAACCCTGTGTCGGCGTCGACGAGCGCGGGCAGGTCGGTCACCCGTGCGATCTGCGCCGAACGCTGCGCGACCTCGCTCAGCGTGGTCAGACCGATGTCGGGCAGACCCAGCTCGGCGCTGAGCACCGCTCCGGAGACATACACGCCGTCGAATCCCTTGTCTTGGATCAGCCGGGCGCTCAGCGGATTGAACGCGCCCGGGAACTGCAGCAGTTCCCCAGCAGCGAGACTCTGCCGAAGCGACCGGCGTTTCTGGCCGGGTGTGCGAGTGGTGTAGAGCATCAGAAGATCCCCTTGAGCTCGTCGGGTGCGAGTTCGGCCCGCACGTTCAGTTCGCCGAGCTCGTCCGGGCGCAGTTCGGGCAGCCGCTGCGCCACGTCGAGAAAGCGCTCGGTCTCGGATTCGTCGAGCACGCCGGCCGTCAACGTGCGGAACTTCGCCACGTAGTCTGCGCGGCCGAAGGGCCGGGCACCAAGCGGATGCGCATCCGCCACCGCGATCTCCGCCACCGTTCGCGAACCGTCGGCGAGATCGATCTCGACCCTGCCGCCGAAAGCCTTCTCGCTGGGATCGGGCGAGTGGTACTTGCGCGTCCACTCTGCGTCCTCTTCGGTGGCGATCTTGCGCCACAGCTCGATCGTGTCCGGTCGCGTCGCGCGCTCGGGTGCGTAGCTGCGCTCGTGGTGCCACTGGCCGTCTTGCAGTGCGACGGCGAAGATGTACGGGATCGAGTGGTCGAGGGTCTCGCGGCTGGCGTTCGGGTCGTACTTCTGCGGGTCGTTGGCACCCGATCCGATCACGTAATGCGTGTGGTGGCTCGTGTGCAGCACGATCCGCTCGATCCGTTCCGGGTCGCGCAATTCGGGGCGCTCTTTGCCGAGCCGGCGCGCAAGGTCGATCCACGCTTGCGCCTGGTATTCGGCGGAATGCTCTTTCGTGTAACTGTCTAGGATCGCGCGACGCTGCTCCCCGGACTCGGGCAACGGAACCTCGTATCGCGCATC
>CAYRUW010000174.1:0-3993 GCA_964427465.1 uncultured Diaminobutyricimonas sp. | reverse complement strand
CGCGGCGAAGGCGCGAGCGGCGAACTTTATCGTGTTGTTCGCAGTCGCTTGCCTTGTCGTCGGCTATCTCGGTCTCCTGCTCGCGCCCGATGCGGCGCCGTGGGCATGGATCACCGTTGCCGGTATCGGACCGGCGATCCTGTTCCCGGTGCTGTTGCTGCTTTTCAACACGCGTACTCGCACGACAGCAGGGTCGATTGCGCTCAGCGGATTCGTGCAGGGCTTTGGCTACGCCTTTGCCGCCCTGGGGCCGCTGCTGATCGGCTACTTGCACGAGCTGGTCGGGCAATGGCCGGTCGTGCTGCTGTTCTTGCTGGGCACCGCGCTGCTCGCCCTTGTCTGCCTGATCGGCCTGTCCCGGCCGGGGTATCTCGAAGACGAACTGGCCCGATGAGCCGTGGCCTAGTGCGAGTCAGGGCACGAGTGCAGCGCGATGCACGAGCGCTGCCGCGCCGATCAGGGGGCCCTCGTCGGAGAGCCCCGTGGGCACGACCTGCACGCGCGTGACGAAGCCGAAGGCACGTCTTTCGTCGATGCCCGCGCGGATGAAGTCGAACAGGTCTGGGGTGACCCGCGAGAATCCGCCGCCGATCGCAACGAGGTCGAGGTCGACGAGCGAGGTGGCCGATGCGATGGCCCGCCCGATGGCCCTTCCGGCCCGTTCGACTGCGGCGATCGCGATCTCGTCGCCGGCGGCATAGGCGGTCGCGAGTTCTTCGCCGCTGTTGCCGGGCCAGCCTCGGGATCTTGCCCATTGCACGGTCTTCGGTCCCGAAGCGATCGCTTCGAGGCACCCGCTGCCCCCGCATTCGCAAACGGTCTCGAACCCGCCCACCTCGACGTGACCGATGTGCCCGGCGTTCCCGGTGCCGCCGCCGATCGCCTTGCCGCCGAGGATCAGCCCACCTCCGATTCCCGTGGACACGACCATTCCGAGCACGTTGTCCGCCTCGCGTGCAGCGCCCACCCAGTGTTCGGCGAGGGCGATCGCGAGGCCGTCGATGTGCAACGCGATCGGGAGTCCGGGCACGAGCTGGGCGATCCGATCTCGCAACGGAAAGTCCCGCCAGGCAGGCAGGTTCAGCGGAGATACGAGTCCAGCATCCGCACGGATCGGGCCCGCTGCGCCCACCCCGGCGCCCGCGAGCTCCCGGTCGTCGAGACGGTCTAGGGTCAGCTCGACCACGGTCTGGACCGCGTTCCAGAGCTGGTCCGAGCTTGCGTCGCGGCCGGTCGGCCGACGGAACCGGGAGCCGGGCACGAGCGCGCCGGTCCTTTCGACGAGCGCGGACTCGACTTTGGTGCCGCCCAAATCGACGGCCAGGGCCAGCCCGGATCGCTTCTGCGTGCTCACGCCACCAGGCTATCCATCGGACCCGCGGCCGGCTCACTCCCGCTGACGGTGCAGGCACCTACCCTGTTCACATGTACGACGAGATCACGGCGACGCGAGATTTCGACCTGCCGCCGTCGATCGTGTGGGACGCGTTCGTGGAGCCCGTGCTCGTGGAGGGCTGGCTCGCCGCCGCGGAAATCGATCCGCATCCGGGCGGCACAGTGCGATTGCGCTGGTTGGATGGCCATCACGGCGAGGTCTTCGAGGGCGTCGTCGCCGCGTTCGAGCCCGGGTCGCGGATGGTACTGCGTGCTGACCGGGAACAGTTCGAGGTCCGGCTCGACGCGCTCGCTGCGGGCACTCGCGGTGCGGCGACGCGTGTGGGTCTTGTGGTTGCCGGGGAGGGCATTCCTCGTCACGCCGCTGGCCGGCGGCGCGAGTGGGCGCACTGGTGCGCGCACCTGGAGGCGCTCGAGGACCTGCTGCGCGGGCATCCGGTGATCTGGGAGCGCTGGGAGGTCGACTACGGCGCGCTCGCGAGGGCGTTCGCGGCGGGCCCCGCGCAGCATCGGATGCGGTGAGCGTGTCAACGCAGGCTCGGCGCGCGTTCGCGCGGCGTTCTGCGATGCTCGTGCTCATGTGAGCAGAAATACCAACATTTGTGGTGTTGACGCTTGAAACCGCCTAGTCTGGCCTGGTCGAACAGACTGGAATCCGAGGCGGAGCGTGGACCAAAGCGATCTGATCGCCGTGCGCGTAGCGGAGTTGTACTACCAGGAGGACAAGAGCCAGGGCGAGATCGGCGCCCTGCTCGGGATCACCCGCTGGAAGGTCGGCCGGCTGCTGGCACGAGCTCGTGAACAGGGCATAGTGCGAATCGAGATCGTGCACCCGCGGGCCCGCAGGCTCTCCCTCGAACGTGCTCTGAAAGAGCGATTCGCGCTGCGCGATGCCGTGGTCGTGCCCACGACCGACGACGAGCGCGAAGTCAGCGGCCGCGTGGCGCAAGCATGTGCCGATCATCTGACCGCGCTGCGCCCGGCGCCCCGGACCCTCGGCGTGAGCTGGGGTCGCACCCTCAGCGACGTCGCCGAGCGACTGCCGGAAGGCTGGGCGCGAGCGGTCGAGGTCGTGCAGATCAACGGCGGCGTGACCGTCAACCGCAAGCCCGGCACGGCCGCGAGCACCGCGGTGGCCATCGCCCAGAAGGGCGGCGGTCACGCCACCCTGCTGCCGAGCCCCGCGATCCTGGAACGGCCCGAGACCAAGCGCGCGATCGAGTCCGATCGAACCGTGGCGGCAGTGCTCCAGCAGGCAGCACTCGCATCCGCGCACTTGTACAGCGCGGGCGCCGCCGACGCCAGTTCGGTGCATGTGGACAGCGGATACCTGACCACCGGCGACATCGCCGAACTCGTGCGCAAGGGCGCGGTCGGCGACGTCGTGGGCAGGTACATCGATGCCGACGGAAACGTCGTCGATCCGGCACTGGACGAGCGCACGGTGGGGCTCGGCCTCGAACAATTGCGCGAAGCAGTCAACGGGATCTTCGTCGTGGCCGGCGCGGCGAAGCGCTATGTGGCGCGTGCCGTGGTCGCGAGCGGATTGTGCAAGACGATCGTGACCGATGAGGCTACCGCAAGGTACCTGCTGGAGGATTGAAGAATGACACCGGAGAACTCCATCGCACTGGCACCCGCGGAACGCGCGGTGCAACTGATCGGAGGCGACCTGACCGAGAAGAGCCTGAGGCTTCATCTCGAAGGACTGAGCGGGGTCGACGCGGTCGGTCTGGAACAGCGTGCCGCGGGGCTCGCCACGCGCTCGATCAAGACCACCTCGAAGGCGTGGGCGCTCGACAAAGTGATCTCTCTCATCGACCTGACCACGCTCGAGGGTGCTGACACCCCGGGCAAGGTTCGCTCGCTCGTCGCGAAGGCGATCGCTCCGGACCCTGCCGATCCGAGCACACCGCGAGTCGCCGCGGTGTGCGTGTACGGCGACATGGTGCCGTATGCCGTCGAAGCGCTTTCGCGCTCGAGCCGGGCGGATGGCGACGGGCCGTCCGGCGAGGCGGGAACGAGCGCGGCTACGCCGCATCCGTACCGGCCCGTGCAGGTGGCTGCAGTCGCGACCGCGTTTCCGAGCGGGCGGGCGAGCCTGGCGGTCAAACTAGCCGACACGGCGGATGCCGTGGCCGCAGGAGCGGACGAGATCGACATGGTGATCGATCGTGGGGCCTTCCTCGCCGGCCGCTACGGCAAGGTTTTCGAAGAGATCGTCGCCGTCAAGGAGGCCTGCCGCCGGGAAGACGGCAGTTACGCGCACTTGAAGGTGATCCTCGAGACGGGCGAACTCGTCACGTACGACAACGTGCGCCGGGCGAGCTGGCTCGCGATTCTCGCGGGAGCGGACTTCATCAAGACCTCGACCGGCAAGGTGCAGCCCGCTGCGACCCTGCCGGTGACGCTGCTCATGCTCGAAGTGGTGCGCGACTGGCACCGGCTCACCGGTGAGCACATCGGCGTGAAGCCCGCCGGCGGCATCCGCTCTTCGAAGGATGCGATTCGGTACCTCGTGACTGTGGCTGAGACCGTGGGCGAGCAGTGGCTCGAACCGCACTTGTTCCGGTTCGGTGCCTCGAGCCTGGCGAACGA
>CAYRUW010000173.1:0-4002 GCA_964427465.1 uncultured Diaminobutyricimonas sp. | reverse complement strand
GTGTAGGTGCCGCACCAGAAGGCGGTCGGTTTCACTTGCGTCCGCCCCGATTGGATGGCCTGGTTGTCACTGGTTGTTGGCGATCTTCTCGTGGTGGTGGATCACCTCGGCGACGATGAAGTTCAGGAACTTTTCCGCGAAAGCGGGGTCGAGGTGGGATTCTTCGGCGAGAGCCCGCAGTCGCGCGATCTGAACGCGCTCCCGGTCCGGGTCGGATGCGGGCAGACCCGTGGCCGCCTTGAGCCGGCCGACCTGCTGGGTGAACTTGAACCGCTCCGCGAGCAAGTGCACGAGGGCCGCGTCGATATTGTCGATGCTCTCGCGCAGTGCGGTCAGTTCCGCGAGCGTCTCGTGTTCCGCTCCACCGAGGATGCTGCCGTCGCTCATTCCACGACACTATCGCGCGTCGGGTCTCGATACACCCGCTGCGCGGGCACTCGACCCGCGAGGTCTCGATACGCGCTAGCGCGCTACTCGACCCGGGGGTACGACGTGGGTCGAGTAGGCCGCAGGCCGTATCGAGACCCGCTCACCACGGTCTCGATACGCGCCGGGGGCGCTACTCGACCCGCCGGGGCGACGCTTGGCCGAACGCGGGCGAAGCGCGGTCAGTCGAGAAGGGGGTGGCGGATGATGAGAGCGTCGCGAGCCGGGCCGACGCCGATCACCGAGATCCGGCTGCCGCTCATCTCTTCCATGGCGAGCACATAGTCCTGCGCGGCACGAGGCAAGTCCTCGAACCTGCGCGCCCCGGTGATGTCCTCGCTCCAGCCCGCGAACTCCTCGTAGACGGGCTTGGCATGGTGGAAGTCGGATTGCGAGGCAGGCACTTCGTCCAGACGCCGGCCCTCGACTTCGTAGGCGACGCACACGGGGATCCGTTCGAGCCCCGTGAGCACATCGAGCTTGGTCATCACGAAATCGGTGACCCCGTTGATCCTCGCGGTGTAGCGCGCGATCGGTGCGTCGTACCAGCCGGTGCGCCGCGGACGCCCGGTCGTGGTGCCGAACTCGAAACCGTGCGACCGCAACCACTCGCCCTGTTCGTCGTGCAGCTCGGTCGGGAAGGGACCCGCGCCCACGCGTGTCGTGTATGCCTTGACGATCCCGATCACCCGGTCGATCCGGTTCGGACCGATCCCGGAGCCGGTCGCCGCTCCGCCCGCGGTCGCGTTCGAGGAGGTCACGAACGGGTAGGTGCCGTGGTCCACGTCGAGCATGGTCGCCTGGCCGCCCTCGAACAGCACCGTCTTGCCGTCGTCCAGCGCGCGATTGAGCACGAGCGATGTGTCGGCGACCATGGGCCGCAACCGCTCGGCGTAGCCGAGCAGATCGTCGGCGATCTCGTCGACGGTGATGGCCCGTCGGTTGTACACCTTCACGAGCAAGTGGTTCTTCTGGTCGAGAGCGCCCTCGACCTTCTGCCTCAGGATCTTCTCGTCGAACACGTCCTGAATGCGGATGCCGACACGATTGATCTTGTCGGCGTACGTCGGGCCGATGCCGCGGCCGGTCGTGCCGATCTGGCGCTTGCCGAGGAACCGCTCCGTGACCTTGTCGAGAGTGCGGTGGTAGTTGGTGATGACGTGCGCGTTGGAACTCACGAGCAGCCGCGACACATCCACCCCGCGTGCCGAGAGGGCTTCGAGTTCGGCGAAGAGCACTTCGAGGTCGACGACGACGCCGTTCGCGATCACCGGCACCACCCCGTCGGTGAGGATGCCCGAGGGCAGCAAATGCAGCGCATACTTCTTGTCGCCGACGACCACGGTGTGGCCGGCGTTGTTGCCGCCGTTGAATTTGACCACGTAGTCGATGCGGTCGCCGAGGGAGTCGGTGGCTTTGCCCTTGCCCTCGTCACCCCATTGGGCGCCCACTATGACGATTGCCGGCACGCCAGTCCCTTCGGTGGATGCGGGGGATTACACCTAAGTGTATCGACCGCGCACATCACCGCTCGGGCGGCTCGATCCCGAGCGCCGCCTTGATCAGCGCCTCCGACTCGGGCGCTGCCTGCGCGGCCGACACGTTCGCCTCCGTGACCGCTTGCACGACCTCGTCGCGCTGGATCTTCACCCCGCGCGGGGCCTCGAACCCGATGCGCACCCCATCGCCGCGGGTGTCGAGCACGGTCACGACGATGTCGTCGCCGATGAGCACCCGCTCTCCCGGTTTGCGAGTCAGCACGAGCATCGCCCCAGCCTACCTTCCGCTCACAAAGCCAAACCGGATGCCGGGCGCCCATCGACCCAGCCCACCCTGAAGCCCAGCTCTTCGACGCTCGCGGGGGTACTGGTCGCCTCGCGGCCTTCGACGGCGAGCGCATCGACGGGGATGACCCTCGCGACCTGGTGCACCCAGCGTGCAGTGTCGTCGGCTTTGCGCCCGGCATCGACGGCGAGCCAGGTCTGATCCGGACGCAGCCCGGGAAGCGCGGTGAGGTGCTTTTCCAGGTCGCGGCCGTGCCCGAGCCCGTACGCGAGAAACACCGGCTCGCCGCGGCGCACGCCCCTGGCTCGCGCGGCGAGCGCACCGCGGCGGTCGTCGGCCCGTTCCTCGTGCGATTCGAGTGCCCCGCCGACGGTGATCTCGGCGTAGCCGGCCGCGAGCGCCATGCCCCGGGCCACCCGGATCGGATCTTCGAGCAGCCCGAGCACGAGCACCAAGTCACCGGCTCCCGTGAACAGTCCCGGCACGAAGGGCCTCGCGCCGGCCGGAGCGGCTTGGAAGGTGAGTTCGTCCATCAACCGCGCGAACGCATCCGATTCGGTCGACACTTGGGGCGGCGGCGGCGAGTGCAATCGCGCTTCGTGCTCATCGGCGTCGTCGAGCAGGGCGGCGATGCCGATCCGCGCAGGCAGGTCCAGTGTCGCGTGTGCGCCCCTGCGCACGGGCTCGTCGGGCACTTCCACGACGACTTCGTAGTGCCGCTTTGCGAAGAAGCCGCGGATACCGCCGACCGTCACCTTTTCGGCGGCGAGGATCCGGGCGCGCGGACCGAGTTCGCGCGCGACCTGCTCGGTGAGCGCTTGCATCGACTCGCCTTTAAGCCGTAAGCGTCTCGGAGACACGTACCACCCCCACCGTCTCGATGGCCGCGTTGGCCGAAGTCACTTCCTGATACGACAGCACCGGCAGCATCCCGGATGCCGGCGCGACCAGGCGGCGGATGGCCGGCCGCAACGCAGGCGCGCAAACGAGCACCGGGGCGTGCCCGTCGGCCTCCGCCTTGCCGAGCGCTTGCTTCACCGAGGTGAGCACGCCGTCGAGCGCTGACTGCTCCATGAGGATCTGGGTTCCATTTTCGGAGGGTCGCATGCCTTCGAGCATCGATTGTTCGAGCAACGGGTCGATCATGATGACCCTGAGCTGCCCGTCGTCGAGGTGCCGGGCCACGATGAGCGGGCCGAGTGCCTGACGGGCCGCTTCGATGAGACCTTCGGCCTCGGTGGAGACCTTCGCGCGCAGCGTGAGCGCTTCGTAGATCCTGGAGAGGTCGTTGATCGGAACCTGCTCCGCGAGCAGCCCTTGAAGCACCCGCTGCACTTCGGCGAGGCTCAGCAGTGCCGGCACGAGCTCTTCGACTGCCGACGGGTTCACCTGCTTGACCCCGTCGGTGAGCACGCGCACGTCCTCCCGCGTGAGCAGTCGCGCGGCGTTCGAGGCGATGAGCGACGACAAGTGCGTGACGAGCACCGAGACCCGGTCGATCACCGTGGCACCGGTCAGTTCGGCGCTGTGCCGCAGCTCGCTCGGCACCCACTTGCCGCGAATCCCGAACACGGGGTCAAGGGTTTCGCTGCCCGGCAGCGCGTCGAGCGCGTCGCCGAGCGCGAGCACTTTGCCATTGGGTGCGGTACCCCGGCCTGCTTCGACTCCGGCGATCCGGATGGCATAGGTCGCGTGCGGCAGGTCGACGCTGTCCCGAGTGCGCACCGGGGGCACCACGAAGCCGAACTCCATTGCGATCTTCCGGCGCAAGGCGCGCACCCGTGCGAGCAG
>CAYRUW010000172.1:0-4008 GCA_964427465.1 uncultured Diaminobutyricimonas sp. | reverse complement strand
CTTGCGGCTTTTGGTCGGGCCTGGGCGCGCCCGGCGTGGTCGCGGCGGACTCAGCGCTTGCAATCCGCGCTGCGACGGAAGAGCCTGAATTGTGAACAATGCCGGATTGCTCGGAGCGGGGGAGGTGCGCGAACTCGCCGCGCGGCTCGGCGTGCAGCCGACCAAACGCCTCGGCCAGAACTTCGTGATCGACGCGAACACGGTGCGCCGGATCGTGCATCTCGCGGGCGTCGACGAGGCCGACCAGGTGCTCGAAGTCGGGCCGGGGCTCGGCTCGCTCACCCTCGGACTGCTGCAGACCGGTGCCTCGGTCACCGCGGTTGAGATCGACCGGCGTCTGGCCGAAGAGCTTCCGCGCACGGCCGCACGGTTCCAGCCGGACGGGCGACTCCGCGTGATCGCCGGCGACGCATTGGCGCTGGACGAACTTCCCGCACCGCCCACCGTGCTCGCCGCGAACCTGCCGTACAACGTTTCGGTGCCGGTGCTGCTGCATTTGCTGGAGCGCTTCCCGTCACTGCGGTCGGGCCTGGTGATGGTGCAAGCCGAAGTCGGGCACCGCCTTGCCGCGCCACCGGGGTCCAGGGTTTATGGCGCCCCGAGCGTGAAGGCCGCCTGGTACGGCGACTGGCGGATCGCCGGCCAAGTGAGCAGACACGTGTTCTGGCCTGTACCCAACGTGGACTCGGTTCTCGTCTCGTTCGCCCGGCGCCCCGAGCCGGGCGACGAACGAGAGCGCCTCGCCGTGTTCGGGCTCGTCGACGCCGCGTTCCAGCAACGCCGCAAGATGCTTCGTCAGGCGCTGGCACCGGTGTTCGGCGACGCCGCTGCGGCATCCGCGCGGATCGTCGCAGCCGGGCTCGATCCGGCCTCGCGCGGCGAGCAGCTCGGCATGCTCGACTACTTGGCGATTGCACGATCCGAGGCCGATCCGAGTCTCGCCTAGCGACTTGTCTCACCTTCGCAGCGGCGGCACGATTGACGGATGGGTGTGGCGAATCACGAAGCTCAGATCGGCGACGAGAAGATCCGCACGGCGACCGGCAAGGAGCCGAGCGCCTGGTTCGACTTGCTCGACCAGGCCGGGGCGGATGCCTGGACGCACGCCCGGATCGCGCGCTGGCTGGTCGCCGAGCACGCCATGGACGGCTGGTGGGCGCAATCGGTTACGGTCCGCTACGAACAGGCCCGCGGCCTGCGCGCACCCGGTCAGCAAGCGGATGGCACGTTCAGCGTGAGCTCGAGCAAGACCGTAGCCGGAGACCAGCGGCACGCGCTCGCGCTCGCGATAGCGGCGTTCAGCGCGCACTTGGGCACCGAGCCGTCGTCGGTGCGGAGCGAGGCCAAATACCAGACCGCGAGATGGCGGCTCGGAGACGGCGAGACGCTCCTGGCGACGGCCAACCCGACCAAGAACGGTCGCACCGGGATCTCGATCACGCGATCGCGAATCCGGGATGCGGAGCGCGCCGGCCCTGCCAAGGCGGAGCTTGCGTCGGTGCTGAAAGGACTGCCCGCAAGCCTCGACTAGGTTGGAAGAATGAGTTCCGCCGACGCATCGAACGTGGTTCACGTGCGAGCGCCTGGCAAGATCAACGTCTTTCTCAAGGTCGGCTCGGTGCTCGAGGACGGTTACCACGACGTCGCCATCGCATACCAGGCGGTGTCTCTCTACGAAGACGTGCGGGCGTACCCCGCCGACGACTACTCGGTGTCGCTGACCGGCACGGTCGAACTCTCGCGAGTGCCGACCGACGAGCGGAACATCGCGATCAAAGCGGCCAAACTGCTCGCCAAGAAGACCGGATACCGGGGCGGTGCGCGGATCGAGATCGAAAAGCACGTTCCGGTGACCGGCGGGATGGGCGGAGGCTCGGCGGATGCCGCCGCGGCGCTGCTGGCATGCGACACCCTTTGGGGCACGGAACTCCCGCGAGAGGAAATGCTCGAACTCGCGGCCAGGCTTGGCGCAGACGTGCCGTTCGCGTTCACGGGCGGCACCGCGATCGGCACAGGTCGCGGCGATCAATTGTCGCCGGCGCTCGCGAAAGGCACCTTTCAATGGGTGCTCGTGCTCGCCGACTTCGGTCTCGACACCCCGCAGGTGTATCGAGAGCTCGACGAGCACCGGGCCAGGCACTCGCGCGACATCTTCCCTGCCGACCCCGCGCCCTCGGTCGACGCGGATGTCCTGCAAGCGTTGCGCGCGGGCGATCCGCACATGCTCGCCGAGACGCTGCACAACGACCTGCAGGCACCCGCCTTGCACCTGGAGCCTTCGCTCACGGGCGTGCTCGAGCTCGGTGAGCAGAACGGCGCGCTCGCCGGCATCGTCTCGGGCAGCGGTCCCACGGTGGCGTTCCTCGCCGCCGACCTCGACAGCGCACTCGAACTGCAGATAGCGCTCTCCGCGGCCCGGCTCAACGTCGTGCGCGCGACCGGACCGGTGCACGGCGCTCGCATCGTCACCGACTGATGGCGCACCTGCTGGGCGCGGAGCAACTCCACCTCGAATACCCGACTCGTGTCGTCTTCGACTCGCTGAGCATCGGCCTCGACGAGGGGGACCGGATCGGCGTGGTCGGCCGAAACGGCGACGGCAAGTCGACCCTGCTGCGACTGCTCGCCGGACGCCAGGATCCGGATTCGGGCCGGGTGACCCGACGGCGGGATGTCACTCTCGGGATGCTCGACCAGTCCGAGGAACTGCCAGATGAGCAATCGGTGTCCGATGCCGTGGTCGGCGGCCGGGCCGAGCACGAGTGGGCGGGGGACGCACGGACCCGGGATGTCGTGGGCGGCCTGCTCGACGGCATCCCGTGGGACGCCCGGATGTCGCAGCTCAGCGGCGGCCAGCGTCGCCGGGTCGCGCTCGCCGCGCTGCTCTCACGGGATTGGGACGTGGTGTTCCTCGACGAACCGACCAACCATCTCGACGTCGAAGGCGTGGCGTGGCTCGCGGCGCACTTGAAGGCGAGGTGGCCGGCCGGCGCCGGCGGTCTCGTCGTCGTGACCCACGACCGGTGGTTCCTCGACGAAGTGTGCACCCGGACCTGGGAGGTGCACGACGGCACCGTCGACGCGTTCGAAGGCGGGTATGCGGCATACGTGCTGCAACGGCTCGAACGCGACCGGATCGCTCAGGCGGCGGAGGCGAAGCGGCAGAACCTCATGCGCAAAGAGCTCGCCTGGTTGCGGCGAGGGCCGCCCGCCCGTACGAGCAAACCAAAGTTCCGGATCGAAGCGGCCAACGCCCTGATCGCAAACGAGCCGCCACCTCGCGACACGGTGTCGCTCGCGCGGCTCGCCGTCTCGCGGCTCGGCAAAGATGTTGTGGACCTGTTCGAGGCGAGTGTCGCGTATCCGGGGGCAGACGGGGACCTCAGGGAGGTGCTGCGCGACGTCGAATGGCGGATCGCACCGGGGGAGCGGACGGGGATCCTCGGGGTCAACGGCGCCGGAAAGTCGACCCTGCTGGGTCTGATTGCGGGAACCGTTGAGCCGACGAGCGGCCGGGTGAAACGGGGCAAGACCGTTCGGGTGGCGAGTCTGGATCAGCGGCTTGCCGAACTGGACGAGCTGGGCGAAGAGCGAGTGAGTGCGGTCGTGGCCGAACAACGTTCCACGTATGTCGCGGACGGAAAAGAGCTCACCCCCGGTCAATTGCTGGAGCGCCTCGGGTTCTCGAACGCGCACTTGAGCACGCCCGTGAAGGATCTCAGCGGTGGCCAGAAGCGACGACTGCAGTTGCTGCTGATCCTGTTGCAGGAGCCGAACGTGCTCATCCTCGACGAACCGACGAACGATCTCGACACCGACATGCTCGCAGCCATGGAGGACCTGCTCGACTCGTGGCCGGGCACGCTCATCGTCGTGAGCCACGATCGCTACTTCGTGGAGCGTGTCACCGACCAGCAGTACGCGCTGCTCGACGGCCGGTTGCGGCACATGCCCGGCGGCGTCGAGCAGTATCTGCGGGTACTGCGCGAGAAGGTCTCGCGGCGCGCG
>CAYRUW010000171.1:0-4049 GCA_964427465.1 uncultured Diaminobutyricimonas sp. | reverse complement strand
TGATGTCGATGGGGTACCCGAGTGCGGCGAGCGAGGTGGCCATGCTCCGCCAGCACCGGGATCCGAACCCGCTGGCCGGCCTCGAGCCGGTCGTCTCGATCGCCGACTTGCTCACGATGATCGAAACGGTGCGGCACGTGTTCGTGAGCGTGGCCGTCGAACGATATGCCGTGGCGATCGCTCAAGCGACGCGGCAACACCGCGCCCTCAGGGTGGGCGCCAGTCCGCGCGCGACGCTTCAGCTCGTGCGCGCCGCGAAAGCCCGCGCCGCGCTCGATGGCCGCGACTTCGTGCTGCCGGACGACATCGACGATCTCGCGGTGACCGTGCTCGAGCATCGGATCGTATCGCGCAGCGGGGTCCGGCACGGCGATGTGGGTGTGCTCGCCGAGGTGATCGAGCAGATCGTCGCCGACACCCCGGTGCCGATCGGTGCCGCCGGCCGCTGAGCCCGCACATGTCCAGTCGCTGGAGCCGCCGCCTCACCGCACGGGGCTGGGGCGTTGCACTGACGATACCGGCGGCATTGACCGCCGCATACTCGACCACCTATCAGGAGTTGCTCGTCGTCGCATGCCTGGCCTTCGGGTTGCTCGCGGCCAGCGCTGTCTATTCGATCTTCAGCCGGCCCTCGATCGAGATCGAGCGCGGTTTCCACCCGCAAGTCGTCGCGGTCGGCGAGCCGGTGACGGTGCGTCTGAATCTGCGCAATCGGGGCAGGAACCGCGCTGACTCACGGCTTGTGGAACTCTTGCCCGGCGTGGCCGGGTCGCCCTCGTTGCGCGTGCCCGCACTTTTGCCGGGCACGGGCGTTCGCGGGGAGCGCGAATGGGTGCCCGCGCGGCGCGGGGTGCTCGTCGTGCCCGGCGTGCGGCTGACCCACCTCGATCCGTTCGGCCTGATCGCCATCTCGACCGCCTCGGGCGGTTCCGACCGCATTCTCGTCACGCCCAGGGTGAGTGCTCTGGCCAGCCCGCGGTCGGGCGCCGGTGCGGGCGACGGTCTGATCAGCCGCAATCGCGCGCTCGCGCTCAGCGTCGAGGACGACCCGGTGACCCGCGAATACCGGGTGGGCGATCCGATCCAGCGCGTGCACTGGCGGGCTTCGGCCAGGCACGGGGAACTCATGGTGCGCCAAGACGAGCCCAGGAGCCGTCCGCAGGTTCGAGTGCTGCTCGACACCCGTGTTGCCGCCTACACCGACATCGAGAGTGCGCAATCCGCCGGGGGAGAGGCGCAGGCAAGAAGCGAGAGCTTCGAATGGGCCGTCCGGATGCTCGCCTCGATCGGAGTGCACTTGAGCGACGCCGGCTTCCGGGTGAGTGTTGCCGAGACGGCCGGATCGCAAGTGGTGGATCCCGCGAGCGGTCGTGGCCGGGCCGAAGGCACGGCGGCCTTCCTCGAGTCGCTCGCTACTGTGGGCCTTCGCGAGTCCGGCATTACCGTGCCTGCCGACCGGCACATGCAACCCGAGTGCCCCGTGTTCGCGATCGTGCCGGCATCCGACCAAGGCTTGCTCGAGTGGGTCGTGCAGTCGCGGGCGATGCGGCATCCGGGCGTCGCCTTCGTATTCGAATCGGCCGCCCCCGCGGCCTCGCAAGCGCTCGCCGACGCCGGATGGAAATGCGTGCCCGTGAACGCCGAATCGGATGTCGAAGCCGCATGGGCGCGCGCCCAGCGGGACGGGGTGGTCGCCGGTGCCCGCTGACGAGCGACGCAGCGATCGCGTGCGGTGGCCGCTCGCGATCTCGCTCGCACTGCTCATGTGGTTCGCCCTCGGCGCGCTGCACGTGCTGTTCGAGCCGGGTGGTTGGTGGTTCAAGCCTGCGACCGCGATCGCGCTCGTGTTCGTCGTCACGGGACTCACTCGCATGGCCCGGCCCTGGCGTTTCGTGCCGACGCTCGCGGGACTCGGCGCCCTGATCGCTTCGGTGACCTTCTTCTTCGGCGGAAAGACCGCGATCCTCCAGGTCGTGCCCCTGCCCGAGACGGTCGGGGTCTGGGTGGAACTCGGCCGGGATGCCGGCAAGTCGATCGTCGAGCAAGCGGTGCCGGCTGAGGCGACCAATTCGATCGTGTTCGTGCTCGCCGTGGCCGGCGGCGCTGCCGCCTTGCTGGCCGACGCACTCGCGTACCCGTTGCGTGTGCCGGCGCTCTCCGCGATACCCGCGGTGGCGATGCTCGCGGTTCCGGTCGTGGTGTTGCCGGGTGGTTTCGATCCGGTCTTCTTCGTGCTGGCCGCTGGGGCATACCTTCTCGTGCTCTATGCGCATCGCCGTTCACGGCATCCGGCACCGGCTGTCGCGATCGGCGCGGTGAGCGTCGCGGTCGCGCTCATGCTGCCCGGCGCACTGCCTCCGGGCAACGCCTTCGCCGGGTCGGGCTCGAGCGCATCCACGCAAATCGGTGTGAACCCGATCATCGATTTGGGCGAGGACTTACGCCGGCCGGAACCGTTGCACGCCTTCAGCTACACGACGACCGCGTCGGAGCCGCTGTACTTCAAAGTGACCACGTTCGAGACCTTCACCGATCGCTGGCATCCGGTCAGCACTCAAGAAAGGCCCGAGAACTCCGTCGATGCGATCGGGCCGCCGTTCGGGCTGTCTCCGCAAGTCCAGCGAGCCGAAGTGGTGACCGAAGTCAAGATCGGTTCACGGCTCACCGGGCGCTGGCTGCCGGTGCCGTATCCGCCGGTGAGCGTGAGCGGGCTGGCAGGCGCCTGGTTCTGGGAGCCGTCCGGGCTGTCGATCCGAACCGAGCCGTCGACCGTGCGCGGGCAGACCTACGAGGTCACGAGTCTCGAACTGCAGCCCACCGCCGAGCAATTGCGAGCCTCGGGCACCCGCGTGCCCGACGGGCTGGATTACCTCATCGCCCTCGACGAACCCTTCCCGCCGATCATCGAGAAGACGGCGTTCGAAGTGGCCGGAGACGAGCCGACCAACTACGACAAGGCACTCGCCCTGCAAGAGTTCCTCGCGAACGGCGACTTCACCTATTCCGAATTCGCACCGGTGGACGACGGGTTCAACGGAGCCCAGATCGGCGTGCTCGGCGAGTTCCTCGAAGAGAAGGAGGGGTATTGCGTTCATTTCGCCTCGGCGATGGCGATCATGGCGCGCTATCTGGGCATCCCCTCGCGACTCGCCGCGGGCTTCCAGCCCGGGGTCGAGGTGCACGAGCCCGGCGAACCCGACCGGTTCGAGGTGACCACGCACGATCTGCACGCATGGCCAGAGTTGTACTTCGAGGGCGTCGGCTGGGTCAGGTTCGAACCGACACCGGGTCGCGGCGATCTGCCGGACTATGAGGCCAACATCGCAGCGCCCGCCGATGACGTCTTGGGCGGGGCCATCGCGCCCGTGCCCACCCAGCGGGCCGAAGACCGGTTGCCTGGCCAGTTGTCGATAGCCGGCGACATCATCTCCGCGCGCGACTTCTGGCGCGTTGTGCAGACGATCGCCTACATCGCCGGCGCGCTCGCGCTCGCCGCCGCGCTCGCATCCGTGCCGTTCGCGTGGCGTCGCTTGCGGCGCAAACGGCGACTGGCACGCATCCGCTCTGGTCGCGACGCCGAATCGGCGGCCTGGTCGGAGGTCGTCGACACCGCCACCGACCTAGGCTTCGGGCCTTTGCACGGCTCGAGCGCGCGTCAGTTCACCGGCCGGCTTCTGCGCTTGATGACCGCAGACGCGCGTGCGGCGCTGGAACGGCTCAGGGATGCGGTCGAAGCATCCAGCTATGCGCGGGAGCCTGCGGCTCCGGTCACCGAAGCAGATGTGCTGCTGATCCTGACCGGGCTTGCCGAGGCCGCCGAGCAAAGCGATCGGCGCAAGGCGCTGTTGCTGCCCAGATCGCTCGCCCCGAAGCGTGCGGCCGAGAGCGACGGAATCGTGTTCACGTCTTGACCGTCTCTTCCGTTGCCAGGGGAGCGTAGGCGATCACGGCGCGCCCGTTCTCGGGATGTCGCACTACCGTCGCATCGACCCCGTACACGTTCCGGATCAGTTCCGGGGTCAGGGTCTGGGCGGTTGGGCCGGCCGCGA
>CAYRUW010000170.1:0-4137 GCA_964427465.1 uncultured Diaminobutyricimonas sp. | reverse complement strand
TTCGAACGAGATCGTCGCCGAGATCTACGCTCAAGCGCTCGAGAACGCCGGATTCGAGGTCGAACGGCGGTTCAGCATCGGGCAGCGCGAGGCGTACTTGCCCTCGATCGAGAACGGCGAAGTCGACCTGTTCCCCGAATACACCGGCAACCTGCTTCAGTACTACCAGCCGGATACGACTGCGACCAAAGCACAGGACGTCTACGACGAGCTCGTCGACGTCCTGCCCGAGGGCCTGGTCGCGCTCGAGATGTCACCGGCGACCGACCAGGACTCATACAACGTGACGAGTCGATTCGCCGAGGAGAACGGGTTGCGCACGATCGGCGATCTCGCCGACATCGACGATCTCGTACTCGGCGGAGCGCCCGAACTCGAGGAGCGGCCGTACGGGCCGAAAGGTCTCGAAGCGGTCTACGGCGTGAGCGTACGGTTCGAACCGACCGGGGGAGACCACCGTCGAAGCGCTGCTGGCGGGCCTGATCGATGTCGCGAACGTATTCAGTGCCGATCCGCGCATCGCTCAGGACGACCTCGTGACCCTCGAGGACCCGGAGGGGCTGTTCCTGGCCTCGAACATCGTGCCGATCGCGGGTGCGGCGATCGCCGACGATATCGCGGAGGTCATCGACCGGGTGAGTGCTGCGATGAGTCCGGAAGAGCTCGTGCAGATGAACGTGCGAAGCACGCGCGACCAGGAGTCGTCGCGCACGATCGCAACCGATTGGCTGCAGGAGAACGGCTTGTTGTAGCACCGCTTGCTGCAGAACGGACCAGGCCGGCAGCCTCAGTCCGGATCGATGGTGTTGGCGTCCCCGTCGCCAGGTCGCTCCATGTGCCGCTTCGACGCGCGTGCGAGCAATAACTTGCCGATCCAGACCACGATCAGGAACGCGACGATGATCCCCGCGAAGACGTAGCCCGCGTAGTGCAACTGGTCGGCAATGAGGGCGCGAGTAACGCCGCCCGCGGTGGCTCCTGCCGTGACGTACGCGCTCGCCCAGATCAGGCACGCCGGGAACGTCCACGCGACGAATCTTCGATAGCGCATGGTGCTCATGCCCACCGTGAGCGGCACGAGCGAGTGCAGCACCGGAAGGAACCGAGAGACGAAGACTGCGATCCCGCCCCGGCGGTCGAGGAAGTTCTCTGCGCGCACCCAATTGTGCTCGCCGATCCGCGCACCTAGCCTCGATTGCCGGATGCGTGGTCCGAAGTAGCGACCGAGCGCGAACCCGACGCTCTCGCCGGTGATCGCCCCCACGACCACTGCGGCGATGAGGCCTATGTACTGCGCGGGAGACTCGAGCGGGTAGGGCGTCGCGAGGCTCGCGACGATGACGACGGTGTCGCCGGGTACGACGAGGCCGATGAGCACCGAAGTCTCGAGAGTGACCGCGATCGCGGCGAACAGGATGCGCAGCACTGGGTCGACCGATGCGATCGCATCGAAAACCCAAGCGAGCACATCGTTGACCACCAGTCGAGCCTAAATGCTCCGCCTGTCGGGCCGACGCGCGACGGCGGGCGGCGCTCGATCTGCCGGACGACCGGTCGGCCAGCGGTCACTCCGGGAGCAGGGGCTTTGCGAGCGCCGCGAACCTCGACCGCCACTCTTGCAACCGGCCGGGCTCCTCGGCCAGTTGCGGCCCGTCGACCCAATCGGTCACGATCCGGATGCCGTGCAGTGCGTTCAGCGCCCACACCTCGCGGCCCTCCAGTTCGTCCGGCTGTGCGAGTTTGTGCGCGGTCTGCATGCCGAGAGCGCGAGCCAGGGTTTCCAGGCTGCGCGCCGTGACGCTGTCCACGCGGTCGAGCGCGGGGTCGGGAAAACACAGCCTCTCGCCCTGCCACCAGGCGATCGCCGTGAACGCGCCTTCGACGATGTGACCGTCCGGCGACAGGATCACGGCCTCCTCGGCACCGTCGCCGCGGGCGAGTTCGCGCAATGCGAGCAATCGCCCGAGGTCGGGCCCTTTGATGGTCGGTTGCGTCCTCGGATCGTGCCTCGCGGTCGTCACGACCACCGAGCGGCTCCGGGCTGGGGCCGGCCGTAGGCGGAACGCGAGCTGCACGCCCTCGGCCCGTTGCTGAAGTTCGACCCGGGGAAACCAGTCTCCGTCGGCGGGAATTAGCGCGATGGCCCGTTCCCAGAACTCTTGAGCGTCGAGGTCCTGGTCGATGCTCCGACCCACCGACCGCAGGAACCGCTCGCGGTGCAGACCGAGCGCGAACGCTTTGCCTTGCCCGACGAACCACGAGTCGGCGACTGCAAGGCGCGGAGCACCTAGCTCGCGGGACGGCTCCAGGTGGCCATCACGCCACTCGTGGATCACGCTCATAGGCTTAGGGTATGCGTCCGGGCGTCCTGCGGCATCGTCTCGACGCCTGGATCGATCCCGCTGCCGCGTACTGTACTCTGCACCGCGACGACGACCGCTCTTTCTGGCTCGACTCGTCGATCGGCACCGGTCGCAGTTACATGGGTTCGGGCAGCAGAGCCGTCGTCGGCGACGACGGCGCACGGGTCTTCGCACAACTCCGGTCCGGCTTGCGCGAGCACCGGGTGGACGCCGGCGACGGTGGGTTCGCGCTCGGCTGGGTGGGCTGGCTCGGCTACGAGTTGCGCGGGTACACGATGGACGCGCCGCACGAGACTCGCTCGCCGCATCCGCTCGCCGCGTTCCTGTTCGCCGACCGCGCGATCGAGTTCGACCATGACAGGCAGAGCGTGAGTCTGCTGGCCCTCGGCACGGCGTGGACGGGCGATCTTGCCGAATGGCGAGACCGGGTGGTCGCAGCGCTCCGCGAGCCGGATGCCGTACGCATTACCGTGCCGGCGCCCGCGGAGGCGGTCTGGCGCGACAACGACGAGGCGTACTTGCGCATGGTGGAGGAGTGCCGGCGCGCGATCCGGCGCGGTGACGCCTACCAATTGTGCTTGACCACGCAAGCCCGGATCGCGGCTTCGCCGCATCCGCTCGAGGCGTATCTGCGGTTGCGCGAATCCAGTCCGACCCACCACGGCGGCCTGGTTCGCATCGACGGCGTCGCGCTGTTGAGCGCCTCGCCCGAGCAGTTCCTCGAGGTCACGCCCGGCAATATCGTTTCCACGAGCCCGATCAAGGGCACGCGGCCGCGTGGTCGCACGGTGCAGGAAGACGACCGGCTGCGCACAGAACTCGGCGCGAACGAGAAAGAGCGAGCCGAGAACCTCATGATCGTCGATCTCATGCGCAACGACCTTTCCCGGGTGTGCGAGGTCGGATCGGTCGCGGTCGAGCGCCTGTTCGGCGTCGAGAGCTACGCTCAAGTGCACCAGCTCGTGAGCACGGTGCGCGGCAGGCTCGCATCCGGCCTCGACGCTCTCGACGCGGTGCTCGCATGCTTTCCCGCGGGATCGATGACCGGCGCGCCCAAGCTGCGCGCGACCCAACTGCTGGATGCGCTCGAGCGCGAACCCCGAGGCATCTACTCGGGAGTGTTCGGTTTTCTCGGGCTCGACGGCGCGGCCGACCTCGCAGTGGTCATCCGGTCGATCGTGCTCGATGCCGCGGGAGCATGGATCGGTGCAGGCGGCGGAATAACGGCGCTCTCCCAGCCGGAGGCCGAGTTGGCCGAGGTCAAGCTCAAGGCCGACGCGCTGCTCGACGCGCTCGGCGCGCACGACAACTGAAGCGGAACCTGTGGAATACTCTGGGCGGTGCCTGATTGCTAATCTTGAGCACTGGGCTCGAACGGCGCGCGGGGGTGTCAGCTTGCGCGAGCGGCCCGCACCAGCAGCGATTAGAGGACCAGTGTCACAGCATCCAGAGCACGATTCCGGCTATGACGTCGCCCGCATCCAGGAGAAGTGGCTCGCGATCTGGGACGAACTCAAGCCGTTCCGCACTGACGATCCCGACGACAAGCGCCCCCGCAAGTACGTGCTCGACATGTTCCCGTACCCGTCGGGCGACTTGCACATGGGGCACGCCGAGGCCTACGCGCTCGGGGATGTGATCGCGAGGTACTGGAGGCAGCAGGGCTTCAACGTGCTGCACCCGATCGGCTGGGACTCGTTCGGTCTTCCCGCCGAGAACGCCGCGATCAAGCGCGGGATCGACCCGCGCGAGTGGACCTACGCGAACATCGAGC
>CAYRUW010000169.1:0-4153 GCA_964427465.1 uncultured Diaminobutyricimonas sp. | reverse complement strand
GTTCGGCCATTCGCCCTGGTCCGGAATCCTCGCCGGTGAGCTGGCCGGACTCCGGTCCCACGAACACGACGCCGCGTTCGCGCAGCAATGCAACATTCGCGACCGTCGCCGGGTTGTGCCACATTTCGGTGTGCATTGCGGGCGCAAGCACGAGCGGAGCGGTGCTGGCGAGCACCGTGTTCCCGAGCAGGTCGTCCGCGAGTCCCGCGGCGAGCTTGGCGATCGTGTTCGCTGTCGCGGGCGCGATCACGATGAGGTCGGCGCGCTTGCCGATCGCGACGTGGCGCACTTCGGCGACCCCTTCGTAGAGGTCGGAATGAACCGGATTGCGGCTGATCGCCTCGAGGGTCGGCCGGCCGACGAAGCGCAGCGCGGAATCGGTCGCGACCACGTGCACGTCGTGGCCTTCCAGGACCAGCGCACGCACGACCGCGACGGCCTTGTACGCCGCTATGCCCCCGGCGATGCCGACGACTACGTTGAGCGCCATGCCACCGCCTTCTACAGGGTTGTGCCGCGACTACTCGGAAGCCGGCTTGAGCTCGAGCTTGTCCTCGTTGATCTCATGCAGAGCCACCGAAAGCGGCTTGTCGTCGATGGTCGAATCCACGAGCGGCCCGACGTTGTCGAAAAGCGAGCCTTCGTGCAAGTCGGCGTAGTAGTCGTTGATCTGCCGGGCGCGTTTCGCTGCGAAGATCACCAGCTGGTACTTCGACTCGACCTTCGCGAGCAAATCGTCGATGGGCGGATCGATGATGCCGGAAAGCTTCTCAACCAATGACTTCTCCTCTTTTAGAGCGAACCTGCGCGTCTCGCGTCCTCAGCGGACGGGCGCTGTCATCAATTCTACGACCTCGGCCGCTGCGGCCCCGACGTCGGAGTTCACGATCTTCACGTCGAACTCGTCTTGGGCGAGCAATTCGGTCTTCGCGGTCTCCAGCCGAGTCGCCTGCTCGATCGCGGTTTCGGTGCCGCGCCCGATCAGCCGGCGGACCAGTTCCTCCCAGCTCGGCGGCAGCAGGAACACCAGCAAGGCGTCGGGCATTTCGCGACTGACGTTGCGCGCGCCCTGCAAATCGATCTCCAGCAACACGCTGCGCCCTTGAGCGAGTGCACGATCTATCGGCGGTCTGGGCGTGCCGTATCGGTATGCGTTGTGCACGACCGCCCACTCCAAGAACTCGCCCGCTTCGATCATCCGGTCGAACTCGTCGTCGCTCACGAAGTAGTAGTGCACGCCGTGCACTTCGCCGGGCCTCGGCGGCCGGGTCGTTGCCGAAACGCTCAGCAGCACCTCCGGATAGTTCTCCCGGATGTACTGGGAAACGGTGCCTTTGCCGACTGCTGTGGGCCCAGCTAGCACGACGAGCCGGTTGGGCGCCCCGCCCGGTGTCGTTCGCTGCGCGACATACTCGCGAAACCGCTCGCGCTGTCGCACGCCGAGGCCGCCGACGCGCTTGGATTGCGCGATTCCGAGTCTCTCCATCGCCCTGGCCGCGCGAACCGGTCCGATGGTGGGGATGCTCGTGAGGAACTCGCGCACGCGCAGTCCCGCTTCGGCGCTGTGCGGCTCCTCCCACGCCGTGTCGAGAACTTCGACCGCGCTTCGCTCGCCGGCCGCGATCGCGCGCTTGACCGCGGCGCGCGCGCGGCGGGCGGCGACCGCCGCTTGCGAGGCCGCGACCCGGTCGACGGGCGGAGGGCCTAGCTCAGACATTCCGCGAGTTCCAGGCGTGCCAGATCGATCGATCGGGCGAGCTGTGCCGGCCCGGAACCCAGCACACTCCGGGAGACCGAGACGATCGCATTCGGTGCGGCTTCGGCATAGGTTCCGTGGACCGACTCGAACCCTGCACCCTGATGACCGAAACCCGGTGCGAGCACGGGCGTGTGCTTCAAGTCGACAGCGCGGATGCCGTAGTCGGAGAGCCGCACGGTGGCCCCGATGACAACACCGGCCGGACCAAGCCGCTCGTAAGAGTCGTTCCACCGCCGCACACCCGAGACGATACCGGCCGCGACCGTCGTCGCAGTCTCGCCTGCTGGGACCGTCCGGGCAGTCTGCAACGCCACCGCCTCGGGATTCGATGTCGCCGCGAGCACGAATATTCCCTTTCCGGCCGCGGCCGCTACCTCTATCGTCTCGGCGAGAGAGCCGAGCCCGGGATACGCGGACAGCGTGATCGCATCGGCTTCGAGCGGACTTCCGGGCCCCAGCCAGGCCTGGGCGTATGCGCCGACCGTGGAGCCGATGTCGCCCCGCTTCGCATCCGCGATCGTGAGCAGGCCGGCTTCCCGCGCCTCGGCGAGCAGCTTCTCGAGGGCGGCGAAACCGGCCGAACCATGCCGTTCGAAGAAGGCGACCTGCGGTTTCACGACCCCGATCCGATCGGCCGCGGCCTCGATCACGCGCCGGCCGAACTCGAGTGCGCCTCGGGCCGAATCGCTAAGGCCCCAATCCGAAAGCAAATACGGATGCGGGTCGATTCCGACGCACAATTGCCCGTACCGGTCGAACCGGTCTTGCAATAGCGTGCCGAAACCGCCGCTCAACGCTTCGCCCAGCCTGCCCGGGCTTTCGCGTAGTCCTGCAGGCTGCGCACCTCGAACCCGTCCCTGGTCGAATCGAACGAGGCCACTGCGGCGTCGAGTTGCGCAATCGTCGTGTAGATCGGCTTGTCGGCGGCGGCGGTCGCCGCCCGGATCTCGAACCCGTCGGCGCGTGCTGTCCGTCCGCTAGGCGTGTTCACCACCACATCCACCTCGCCCGAGTCGATCAGGTCCACGATCGAAGGGTTCGACTCATCGGCGGCCTGGCCCATGAAGTACTTGCGCACCACTCTCGCTTCGATGCCGTTCCTCGCGAGAACCTCGGCAGTGCCTTCCGTGGCGATGAGCTCGAAGCCGAGCTGTCGGAGGCGCGACGCCGGAAGCACCACGCCGCGCTTGTCGCGATCTGCCACCGAGACGAACACCGTGCCCGATGCGGGAAGACCGCCGAAGGCAGCCTCTTGGCTCTTCGCGAAGGCGCGCGGGAAGTTCGAGTCGATTCCCATGACCTCGCCCGTCGAACGCATTTCCGGGCCGAGCACCGAGTCGACGATCTGACCGTCTTTGGTGCGGAAACGCTTGAACGGCAGCACCGCCTCCTTCACCGATACGGGCGAATCGAGTGGCACGTCGAAGCCGTCTTGCTCGGGCAGCACCCCCTGTTCGACGAGTTGCCGGATGCTCCTACCCACCATGAGCAGCGACGCCGCTTTCGCGATCGGGATGCCGAGCGCTTTCGAGACGAACGGCACGGTGCGCGAGGCGCGCGGGTTTGCTTCGAGTACATACAGCACGCCGGCGCCGACCGCGAACTGCACGTTGAGCAAGCCGCGCACGCCGACGCCTTGCGCGATCGCGAGCGTCGCCTCGCGCACGCGTTCGAGCACGTCCCGGCCGAGCGTGACCGGCGGCAGCGTGCACGAAGAGTCTCCAGAGTGCACCCCGGCCTCTTCGATGTGCTCCATGATGCCGCCAACGTACAGCTCTTGGCCGTCGTAAAGCGCGTCGACGTCGATCTCGACCGCGTCGTCGAGGAACCGGTCGACCAGCAGAGGTTGCCCGGGACCGATGATCGCCTGGTCGCGCACGCGGTCGAAGTAGTCGGCGAGCGAGGCGCTATCGTAAACGATCTCCATGCCGCGGCCACCGAGCACGAAACTCGGTCGCACGAGCACGGGATACCCGATCTGTTCGGCGACCTCGACGGCTTGCTCGAGGTTTATCGCCGTGCCGTTGCGTGGCGCCCTGAGTCCCGCTTCGTCGAGGATGCGGGAGAACCGGCCACGCTCCTCCGCGAGTTCGATCGCCTCGGGCGAGGTGCCGAGAATGGGCACACCCGCAGCCTCGAGCCCCATTGCGAGCCCGAGCGCGGTCTGGCCGCCCAATTGCACGATCGCGCCGACGAGCTCGCCCGATTGCGATTCCGCGTGCACGACCTCGAGGACGTCTTCGAGAGTCAACGGCTCGAAGTAGAGCCGGTCGCTCGTGTCGTAGTCGGTGGAGACGGTCTCTGGGTTGCAGTTGATCATGATCGTCTCGTAGCCGGCTTCGCGCAATGCGAACGACGCGTGCACGCAGCTGTAGTCGAACTCGATGCCCTGCC